>JADIMM010000087.1 GCA_017694795.1 Candidatus Gallitreponema excrementavium | reverse complement strand
TCTATAGTAATTAATATAAACATTAACAAATAAATCTATGAGAAAAAAAGAATTTTAAAATAATAAAATGTATAGAAATCAAATTGTTAAAAACTTGTGAAATATTTGCTGGCTAGACTGTGAATATGTCCTTATTTTATATGTTTCACGTGAAACATATAGTTCCTTAGCTTAGCAATAAACTTGGTTTTAATTGTTTATAGTATTGTGTGACTAGCAAAAAATAGTTTTATCTTAAAAAACGGTATTAGTGTTTCACATGAAACATTTTAAAAAAACATATTTCATATAAAAATTTCATTTCTTTAAAACTTGAATGAATAAACCATGATTGTGGAAAACTTGTGAAATAAAATTTATGTAATAAGTAATATACATGATATTTGTCCAACTGGAACGAATTTTACTGTTTTTACATTGAATGTTTCACGTGAAACATAAAATATTGCAACTTTTTTATGTTTTATCATTATAACAGTAAAAACTCACAATATTCTGGATTGTGGAAAAACTGTTTAAAAGTCAGTATATAAATATACTATTATGATTATTTAAATAGCTTTAAATCATACTTTTTCTGTTTGTGCCTTTTGTTTCACGTGAAACATATTCTTTTTATTGTGGTACATTTTATATGTATTTATTAGATTATAACTCTAATATTCATTTATGTTGTGGAAAAATTGTGAATAAATCAGAACATAATCTTTAAAAAAAATCTGTGGAAAAACTGTGAATTTATTGTGCGTTATTTGTTTATTGGAATAGAATTCAGTATTATGAAAATAAGCCTGAATTGACATAAAAACCTAAAGGGCATACCATTATGTTGATACGGGTTTAAAATTTTAATTAGGAGAATTATATGACAGATAAGAAGGATAGTCCGGAATGTACCCACGATTGTTCTACCTGTGGTGAATCCTGTTCATCCAGAAACAGTAATTCCAAGCCGGAAGATTTCAGAGCATATCTTCGTGAGGGGTGTACAGTAAAAAAGGTAATTGGTGTTGTAAGCGGAAAGGGTGGTGTAGGCAAGTCCCTTGTTTCTGCCCTTTTGGCCAGTGGTTTACAAAAGAAAGGGTTAAAAGCTGCTGTATTGGATGCTGATATAACAGGACCCTCCATACCCAAAGTCTTTGGAATAAATACAAGGGCAGAGGGAAACGGTGAAGCAATTTATCCTGCCAAATCAAATAATGGCGTGCAGATAATGTCTATAAACCTTTTATTGGAAGATGTAAATGCCCCTGTAGTGTGGAGAGGGCCTATAATTGCCGGGGCTGTAAAACAGTTTTGGACAGATGTTTTATGGGAAGATGTTGATGTAATGGTTGTAGATATGCCTCCCGGAACTGGTGATGTCCCCCTGACGGTTTTTCAGTCCTTACCGGTAGACGGGATAATTGTTGTTTCTTCTCCGCAAGACTTGGTATCAATGATTGTGAAAAAAGCCGTAAATATGGCTGCTATGATGGAAATTCCTGTTCTGGGTATTGTGGAAAATATGAGTTATATTACCTGCCCGGATTGCGGTAAAAAAATTGAGGTCTTTGGTGCTTCCCATGTTGATGAGATAGCAAAAGAACACGGACTTGAGGTTCTTGCAAAGCTGCCAATCAATCCGGAGTTTGCCACCTTATGTGATGCCGGAAAAATAGAAGATGCTGATGTTTCCCAACTTGATGTTGCCATAGAAAAGGTCATAAATTTAAAGAAATAGGAGGATGAAATGGTTTTAGCAGTTACAAGCGAAAACGGTGAAATTTTCCAGCATTTTGGAAAATGCCCTGGATTTGAAATTTACCATATTGAAGGAAATAAAATTATTTCTAAAGATTATGTTTCCACTAACGGTAGCGGGCACTCACTTTTATTTGAGTTTCTTAAAGAGAGGAATGTGGAAGTCCTGATTTGCGGAGGAATCGGGCAGGGGGCAAGAGATGCTCTGGCTTCCGGGAATATAAAGGTTATAAGCGGGCAGCTTGGTTCTTCTGAAGCTGCTGTTAACTTTTATTTATCAGGAGACTTAAAGGACAATCCGGTAGGAGGATGTTGTTCCCATCACCACAGTGGGGGAGAGTCCCATACCTGCGGAAGCCATGGGTGCGGTTCCCACTAAAAAGTGATTAAATGGTTTTTTAACCTGCAGGTATTTTTCAGAATTCTTCTTTGAAGGAAAGGACTTGGTTACTTGTTTAAGCGGACCAAGCCCTTTTTATTTGTTCTTATCTGGTTGCCGGATTTTAGAATTTAGATAATTGGTTTTTTCCTAAATCTAATGTTTTTTAGAATTATAAATAAAAGGTTGAAAGTGAATATGTCTCCCCCGTAATTTTGGCTAAGAATTGGTTTTTAATCCCGCACCTTAACAGTTATCGATTTTGCAAGCTTGAAAAAAGTAATTATTTTGATAATCTATAAATTCTCTTTATACGGAAATGCTTTTAAAAAAAGGTATTCCCCTAAAAACTTTAAAGGGAATACCTTTCGTCTTATAACAATTTAAAGTTTATTTTTTTTAGTTTTACAAAGTGTTTATTTAATTTCAGCTTTAAGGGCGTCGGTTTTGTCGGTCTTTTCCCAGGAAAACTCCGGTCTGCCAAAATGTCCGTAAGAGGCTGTTTTTTGGTAAATCGGTTTCTTTAAATCCAAGGTTTTTATTATTCCGGAGGGTGAACAATCAAAAACTTTTTCTACGGCTTTGCAGATTTTGTCTTCCGGTACTTTTCCCGTTCCGAATGTGTCAACCATGATGGAAACAGGGAATGGAACTCCGATTGCGTAAGCGAGTTGTATTTCACATCTTTCAGCAAGACCTGCTGCAACAATATTTTTAGCAATATACCTTGCCATATAGGCTGCCGAACGGTCTACTTTTGACGGATCTTTTCCTGAAAATGCTCCCCCTCCGTGGCGTCCCATTCCACCATAAGTATCAACAATAATTTTGCGTCCTGTAAGACCTGTATCACCAAAAGGTCCTCCTACGACAAAGCGGCCCGTGGGATTTACAAAAAAATTAGTTTTACTGTCTATAAGTCCTGTAGGTTCAAGAACCGGTTTAATAATTTCTTCTATGATGCTTTCTTTTATTTTGTCATAGGAAACATCTGGATCATGCTGGTGGGAAATAACTACCGTGTTGATATGGACAGGCTTATTATCTTCGTATTCAACAGTTACCTGGCTTTTGGCATCAGGTCTTAACCAGTTTAAAGGGCCTGTTTTTCTGAGTTCACTGGCTTTTATTAAAAGCTTATGGGCATAGGTAATGGGAGCGGGCATAAGTTCCGGAGTTTCCGAACAGGCAAACCCGAACATCATCCCCTGATCTCCTGCCCCCTGAAGTCCTTGAAATTCTTTGAGCCCATGTCCCATAACTCCCTGGTTTATGTCCGGGGATTGGGAATGAATTATATTCATAACGGCCATGGATTTATAATCCAACCCAAAATCAGAATTGGTATATCCTATCTCTTTTGCTATATCCCGTGCAATTTGCTGTATGTCTACATAATCACTTTTTGTTGTTATTTCACCACCCACGAGAATCAGTGCTGTGGAAGCAAAAGTCTCACAGGCAACATGGCTGTCAGGATCTTCCTTTAACATTGCATCAAGAACAGCATCAGAAATTTGATCACACAATTTATCAGGATGGCCTTCGCCTACAGATTCAGAAGTAAACAGATATTTTTTTGACATAAATTTCTCCTAAAAAATGAACAAAAGAGTTGTAGATTTTTTTAATAAATATTATCTTAGTGATAAGAATAACAAAAAAAAAAGGAGATGTCTAATGGCTTTCCACAAAACATACCCAAAGTCAGGAAAAAAATGTAAAGTAACTTTTGAATTGGCAAAGGAAGCAACTGTAGGGGCAAAAAAGGTTGCACTTGTAGGCGATTTTAATGATTGGTCCGAAACTGCAACAATGATGAAAAAAAATGAAGATGGATTTTTCTCCGTAACTATCCAGCTTGAGCAGCATAGGGAATATCAGTTTAGATATCTGATAGATGGTTGCAGGTGGGAAAATGACTGGGATGCAGATAAATATGTTCCGTCCCAAGGGTATAATGTAGATAACTCTGTAATAATTGTTTAATTAAATTAAAAATCTTTAATTTTGTAGGCTGGATTTACAAATATTATATTTTCCCGGATTCCGGCAGTTGTAAATATTTCATTTTCTTTTGTTATAAATACAGCTTCCGTTCCCGGGATTTTCTTTACGTATTCCATGCCTTTCTCCAGACCCATTACAAAAATCGCGGTGGACAGGGCATCGGCTGTTATGGAATTTTCAGATATAACTGAAACTGACAGAAGCCGGTTTTCTACCGGAAAACCCGTTTCTGGGTTAAAAATATGGTGATATAAAACACCGTCTTTTATAAAGAACCGTTCATAAATTCCGGAAGTAACAATGGTTTTGTCCTTGCAGGAGAAAGATATAGCCGCATCGAATGTATTTTCTTCCGGTGTTCGTATTCCTGCCGTCCAGGGGTATCCGGGTTTTTTTTCTCCGATAAGGATTATATTTCCTCCCAAATCTATTATTCCTTTCGTAATTCCTTCTGAAATACAAATGTTTTTTATCTGTTCTGCACAAAACCCTTTTGCAATTCCACCCAAATCAAGGGCCATTCCAGGTGTGTTAAGGAAAATGGAAAGATTTTCATTATTTATGATAATCTGGTCAGGATTACAAAGGGAAAGTTTTTCTGCAATTGTATCACTATCCGGGACTACCGGATTTTCAGATCCGATTTTCCACAATGAAATTACAGGGCCCAGTGCAGGGTTGAAGGCTCCTTCTGTGGATTTCCATAGTTCAATACTTTTTTGAACAAGATTAAAGGTTTCCGGTGAAACAATAACCGGGTTTTTTCCTGCTTCTGAATTTATTTTTGAAATTTCTGAATTAGTAATATGGGAATTAAAAAGATTCTCAGTGAGTAAAAGTTCCTGTTCAATTGCCTTATAAATTTCATCAGTTCCCTGATCGTAAAGAGAAATCCTGCACACCGTATCCAAGGCATAAAAAACTTTATAATCTTGAATATCCTTGCCGGAACAGGAAAAAATAAAAAAAACTGAAAGTAAAATTAAAATTTTTTTCATAATACAAAACAGTACAGTCTCATTTTAGAGCAACAGGAGTTGCCTTTGCTTTGTAAAGTTTAGGCAACTCCAAATTCCTTATTCCGTAATTTTTAGGTGTAATTCATCAAGCTGCTTTTGGTCTACTGTACTTGGGCATTCGTCCATTGGGCTTATTGCAAAACTGTTTTTAGGGAAAGCAATTACATCATGGATTGAGTTTTCCTTACACATGAGCATTATAAGCCGGTCAAGCCCCGGTGCAATACCTCCGTGGGGAGGGGCGCCGTATTTAAAGGCTTCTGTCAGGAACCCGAATTTCTTTTGACCTTCGGCTTCGTCAAAACCTACAATTTTGAAAATCCTCTTTTGTAATTCAGGGTCATGAATACGGATTGAGCCGGAGGCCAGTTCATAACCGTTTAATACAAGGTCGTATAAGTCACCTTTTACGCTGCCCGGATCTGATTCCAATGTTTCGTGGTACTTGTACTGGGGCATGGTAAACATATGGTGGGCGGTATCCCATTTATTTTCTTCTTCGTTCCATTCAAACATGGGAAAGTCCACAATCCAGGCAAAAGCCCATTTGTCGGGATCGCAAAGATTTAAGTCTTTGCCTAATTTTGTGCGGCAGGCTCCCAGGGCGGTGCAGGCAACTTTTCTTTTGCTGTCGGCTACAAATAAAAGCAGGTCTCCCGGTTTTGCCCCCAGTTTATTACAGATTTCGGAGGCTTTTCCTTCAAAGAATTTACTGATACCGCCTTCCAGCATGGGGGCATCCGGATTGCCGGTTACTTTCATCCAGGCAAGTCCTTTTGCCTTGTATATTTTTGCAGTTGCTTCCAGTTCTTCTATTTTTTTACGGCTGTATGCTTCTGCAACTCCTGGAACAACGAGGGCCTTTATTCCCCCTTCTTTTACTGCATCCTTGAATGCCTGAAAGGAGCCTATATCACTTAAAAAGTCTCCGTCCTGCATTTTCATCTCAAATCTGAGTTCAGGTTTGTCTGTTCCGTACAACTCTATGGCATCATCATAGGCAATTCTGGGGAAATGTTCCGGGAGAGTTACATTCATAGTTTCCTTAAAGATGTGCTGCATAAGCCCTTCTGTAAGGTCTAAAACATCGTCCCTTTCTACAAAGCTCATTTCCATATCAATCTGGGTAAATTCCGGTTGTCTGTCCCCACGGGCATCCTCGTCACGGTAGCATCTTGCAATTTGGAAGTACTTGTCAAATCCGGAAACCATGAGTATCTGCTTATAAAGCTGAGGTGACTGGGGCAGGGCGTAAAACTTTCCGGGATACAGTCTTGACGGTACAAGATAATCCCTGGCTCCTTCCGGTGTAGATTTTATGAAAGTTGGAGTTTCCAATTCGTAAAATCCTTTTTCGTAAAGAAAATTACGGGTTGCAAGGGTTACCTTACTTCTTAAAGCAAGGTGATGCTGCATCCGTTTTGTTCTTAAATCAAGGTATCTGTATTTTAATCTTAAATCTTCATTTGGAATTACAGGTGTTCCATCCTTGTTTACTTCGTCAATCATAAAGGGTAGGACTTCCGATTTTGACAAAACCGTGATTTCAGTTGCCTCTACTTCAATCTCACCGGTGTCCATTTCATTGTTTATCATATCGTCAGGTCTGAGCCTTACCGTCCCCTTGATTGCAATACAAAATTCCATTCTCAAGGATTTTGCTGTTTCTGCCAGCTGGGGATATTGGTTGGAATCTACCACAACCTGGGTAATTCCATACCGGTCTCTCAAATTAATAAAGGAAATTCCGCCGTGTTCCCTTATCCGGTGAACCCATCCATTCAAAACAATACTTTTACCGTTGTCTTTTCCCCGGAGTTCTCCGCAGGTTACGGTTCTTTTATTCTTTTCCATATCCTGTATTTTAGTGATAACACAGCCCCTGTTCAAGAAAAAAACCTTAAAATTTTATCAAAGATCTGTTTTTGTGTAATTTAAAGCCATCATATTTGTTTTAATGTGTTATTATATTCATTAGTCAAGTTTTTGGAGATGGTATGAAAAAGAACTTTATAATTTCCTTTTTGATTTGCTTTACAGTATCCATTTTTGGGCAGGGTATACTTTCAGCTCCGGTTGTGGATAAACTTTCCAAGGCTGTATACGAAGTTGTTGTGTTAAAACCGGGAGAAGGTAATATTGAATATGAAAAAAGACTGCCGTTGGAAAGGATAGCCTATTCTGTAAGGACGGATAAATATCTCCCGATTGGAACGGCTTTCTTAATGGAAGACGGAAAATTTTATTCTGCAGCCCATGTAGTTCAGCTTAGGGGAAAAAGCCTTTATAAAGATTATTTTATCCGGGACAGGGACGGAAAGACTTATCCCATAGATAAGATAGAAAAGTTTTCGATAAACCGGGATTTTGTGGTCTTTAGTGTAAAGAATTTAAATACCGGAAGTCTTGAAAAATTAAAATCTGTTAATGTTCCTGCCATGAATACCCAGGTTTATTCTGTAGGAAATGCTTTGGGAGAAGGCATTGTAATAAGGGACGGTGTTCTTACCAGCCAGACTTTTGAAGATGTAAACGGGGAATGGAAGTGGCTTAGATTTTCCGCTGCTGCAAGTCCGGGAAATTCCGGCGGTCCACTTGTGGATAAGGAGGGCAATGTTCTCGGAATTATTACTATGAAGAGCCAAAATGAAAACCTGAATTACGCCCTGCCTTTTGGGGAAACAAAAAATGTTCCTGATAATACCGGCATTGTATTTATTCCATCCTACTACAATATGCCTAATATAACTACAGAGAAATTTTATAATATTTATGAACACGAAATTTCCCTTCCAAAAACCCTGGCAGATACCCAGAAAGAGGTGGTTTCCTATATCGAAGAATATACCGAAAAACTTATAGATGAAAAAATAAGGGCTGTTTATAATCCCTCCGGGGAAAAAGGGTTTTTGAAAGATGAGCCTTACACCGGTTTATTGGACTCAGCCTATGCTTTGGATTTTCCTTCGGTTTTGTGTATTAATTCTTCGGAAGAATGGGGATTGTATTCTCCAAATAATGTAAAGGATACCAAGCTTCAGAACGAAGGAACGGTTTCCTACGGGACAATTTTAGGATATGGTTTGGCATACCTGAAGAAACCTGATACGGATTCCCTTGAAGACTTATTAAAAACACCTAAGAAGTATGTTGATTATGTGATAAAAGGAATAGGGCTAACCAGGAATGTCGGAGGGGAAACCATAAGAATAACTTCTCTTGGTGAACCTGTAGAAGAAGAAACTTTTACCGATTCATTGGGGAGAAAATGGTTTACAAGTTATTTTGAACTTCCTTTTACAGATGCCGTTTTTATGTCCATGGCCTTGCCGGTTCCTGAAGGATTGGTAGTTTTTACCTGTTTGGATGTAACAAGTGAAATTTACACCGGTCATAATTATGATTTGAAATTTATTGCAGATTATGTTTTCCCTAAGTATACAGGGACTGTTTCAGAATGGAAGGAATTTCTTTCATTACCTGAAGAACTTTATCCCAAATATAATATTTCCGGTTCTGTAAAGATTGAAAAAATAGGTACAGGGCTTAATATAAAGGTGGACGAAATTTGTCTTAATATCCCTGAAAATTTATATTACGGGGATGATGAAGTTTCATTTTGTTTGAGCATGGGATATGAAAATAAAGACAATAAATATGCTCTTTCCCCGCTAGGAGTTAATGCTTTTTATGAGAGCCTGCAGGATAAGTATTTTTCTGTTTACATTATAAAGAACAGAAAACCTGGTAAAAATGCTCCTGTACCTGTGCAGGAAGCCTGGCTGGAAAAGAGCAAGGGAAAAGGTTCTTACAACGGAAAGGCTTTTGAAGCCGGTGGGTACAGGTATATAAATGAGATTATAAAGGGAGATGAAAATTCGGAAACAGTGTACGAATATTCTCTTAGGCAGAATGAGTCTGTAAAGGCGGGGGAATTTAAGAAAAACTCAAAAAATATTCTTAAAAATTCAAGTGTCGAATAAACTGCGGGAATATTTTAATAAGTTTTTGGGGGTTTATTTTACCAGTTGTTGAATTTCAAATACTGTATTTGCGTAAACCGAGGCCAGACCGTAGTGACAGATTTGTTTACCCGGTAAAATGAGATTTTTCCAAAAAGGTGTTTTAATGCCGGTGGTGTGAAGGTCAAACCCCGGCATTAACAACTGGGGAAGTAAAACTTTTCTGGAGTTAAATCATGAAGTAAACAGAAAAAAAGTGTAAAATGCTTCCTGCCAAAACAAAAATATGCCAGATTGAGTGTGTCCATTTTATTTTCTTTAAGGCATAAAATATCACACCTATCGTATAGGCAATTCCGCCATAAAAAAGGAATTTAACAGTAATTTCCGGAACTGAAGTTATTATTGGCCTGTAAACAATTACAACCAGCCACCCCATAAGGACATATGTAAAAGCAGAAAGAATCCTCATCCGGCTGCCGAAAATACTGTAAAATGTGATTCCTAAAATAGCAAGACCCCAAATCACGCCAAAAATAGTCCAGCCCCAGGGACCTCTTATTGGACCGAGACAAAAGGGTGTATAGGTGCCTGCTATCAATAGGTAAATAGAAGCATGGTCAAAAACGGCAAAAACTTTTTTTGCTCCGTAAGGGGTCAGGGCATGATAAAGTGTAGACATTATATAAAGGACAAAAAGAGAGGCTCCAAAAAGAGTAAATCCTGTGACATAAAATCCCGTTTCGCCTTCAGGGGCATTAAAGACAGCCCTGACTATTAAAAGAACCAGTGCAGCTATGGAAAGTCCTGCTCCAATACCATGTGTAACAGAATTAAAGATTTCTTCACCTATGGAATATCTTTTGGGAATTCCTGCTTCAAGGGCCTTTTTTTCATCCCGTTTTTGCCGGGTGGCAAGCTTTTTTGCAGACTTTGTGTCTATTTCCGCAAGCTTTTTTAAAGCACTGAGTTTTATTTCTTTAATCTGTTTTTTTGCCTCTGATTTGATTTTATTCCTTAATGCAACGAGATTTTCATATTCTTTTATCTTGTCTTGCTGTTCGCTAGCAATTTTTTCTTCTTCCATATTTCCTCCAGGCTTTCTAAAAAGTCATAATAACAGGACAAAAACAAGTCATCAATAGTTGCAGTTTCTAAAGGAAAAACGATGCAATATTATTGGACAAAATTATTCCGTTTTTGGGTTTTGTTTTTCAGAAATAAAAACTGAATAAAGGATGATTCCGGCAGCAACTGAAACATTCAAACTGTCTATTTTACCACAAGTGGGTATCGAAATTATGTTATCGCAGGCTTCCCTGACA
Organism: Candidatus Gallitreponema excrementavium; assembly: GCA_017694795.1. GTDB lineage: Bacteria > Spirochaetota > Spirochaetia > Treponematales > Treponemataceae > Gallitreponema > Gallitreponema excrementavium. The sequence continues at coordinate 20,367 of JADIMM010000087.1, read as the reverse complement.
ATTCTGCTAAGACCTTTTCCCTCGCTTCCCATAATTATGGCTGTTTTGTCAGGGAAAACGGTTTTTTGAATGGAATCCCCCTCTGCATCTGCTCCGTAAATCCAGAACCCCTTGGCCTTAAGTTTTTCAACTGCAGTTTTCAGATTTGAAACTACAGCATAGGGAACCCAGTTTGAGGAACCGGCGCTGGTTTTGGATATAATCTGACTGTTTTGTCCGCTTCCGTGGTTAGGATATACAATCAAATCAATTCCAAACTGATCACAGCTTCTTATTATGGCTCCAATATTGTGTGGATCTGTGATTCCGTCAAGTAAGAGAACCTTGCTTTTTTTACCGGAAGAACTGAGAAATGTATCAAGGGAAACTTCAGGGTTTTCCTGGGTTTCCTGATATTCCATTATAAGTCCCCGGTGGTCCCTGTATTCAGCCGGAAGACTTTCTACCTTTTTTGAAAGAAAGACAGAAGACACTTCCTCCGTTTTTATGTTCAATGTTTTAGCTAAAGCCAGGATTTTTTTTACTCTGGGTCCGGGGTTTGCATAAAATATCTTAACATTCTCTATTCCGGAATTATCTTTTTTTTGAAATACCCTGAGTTTTTCCTCGATCGGATGAAATCCGGTTAAAATCTTCATATCTACCTGCTATGTCAATTCGTAAGTTTCCCCGTATTTTACTATATCAACGTTTGTATATCCATGACTTTGCAGATGATTTTTGAAAAAACTTTGAGCATCAGGTTCACCATGAACCAGGAAAATTCTTTTGAGCCTGGATTTATCAAGGGAATCCAAATATGCAGTCGCTTCACTGTAATCAGCGTGGGCACTAAAGGCATTAATATTTTCTATTCTTGCGTTAACCTTATACCAGTTGTCGAAAATTTTTACCTCCGGTTCCCGGTTCATTAAACGCCGCCCAAGAGTATGATCAGCCATGAAACCGACCAGAAGAATTACTGTTTTGGGATTTGAAATATTATTTAAAAGATGATGCTGTACACGGCCGGCTTCGCACATTCCGTCGGCACTAATAATAATCATAGGGCCCGGTTTTTCGTTTAACTCCTTTGATTCAGCAACACTGGTTGTAAATTTCAGAGAATTAAAACCAAAGGGATTTTTATGATGTTTTAAAAAAGCATCATAGGTTTCAGAATCATAACACTCAGGGTGAATTTGAAAAATGCTTGTAGCATTTGTTGCCATGGGGGAATCAACATAAATAGGTATTTCCGGTATGATTTTTTTGTCTACGAGGGTATGAAAATAGTAGACTAATTCCTGGGTGCGTTCAATGGCAAAAGAAGGAATAATCATTTTTCCTCCTGAGCCTACAATTTCGTTTGTTATTTCTGCCAAAAGTTTTAAAGCATCGTCTGTTTTTTCGTGGAGACGGTTTCCATAGGTACTTTCAAGAATAATATAGTCAACAGCCGGAATCTTTGCAGGATCGGAAATAATGGGCTTTCCTTTTCTTCCTAAATCTCCGGTAAAAGCTATTTTTATGTCTTTGCCGTTAGATTTTACAGTGAGAACAGCGATAGCAGAACCTAAGATATGGCCTGCGTCATAAAATTCCAAACTTACACCATCCGATATCAACTGATTCCTCATATAAGAAAGGGTTATCATTTGATTTACGGCTTTTACAACATCCCTTTCATTGTAAAGAGGTTGCCAGTTAAAAGTTTCGTTCTTTTTTTGAGCCTGCTTTCTCAGATACTCTGCATCCCTGGCCTGGATACTTGCACTATCCATCATTATGAGATTGGATAAATCTCTGGTTGCAGAAGTTGAATAAATATTATTATTAAATCCACTCTTTGTGAGCAATGGCAAAAGCCCGCAATGGTCATAATGGGCATGAGTTAAAACAACAGCTTCTATTTTATCCGCCGGAATTTTAAAATCACGGTTTTTTTTATCTGCTTCTGCCCTTGTTCCTTGGAAAGCCCCGCAGTCTACCAAGATAGGTTTTCCGTTTACTTCCAAAACATGCTTTGAGCCGGTAACTTCTTCTGCTGCACCTAACGAATAAAAATATATTGACATTAATCCTCCAAATAAAAAAATCCAAAAAATATTTCCAAAGTAAAATTTTGAAAATAAAAACTATAATGAAAAAATACTAAAATAATTGTAATTCACTATTTTGCAGGGTGCAAGAAAAAAGATAGATAATGAAACCATAAGAATTTTAAGAAAACTATGAAATAATCTCTTTGAAACATACGAAAAAGAGGGTATAGTATAATGGTAATACGCAGATTTTTTGAGACTTTGGAGGAAAGATGTCTGATACCTATGATTTTTCGATTTCTGACTTGGGAGCGAGAAAAGTTCCTTCTCCAATCAAGTTATCCAGTGTTCCCGGGGATTTTGTGGCGAATTATGTAACCGATGATGATAGAATCCGCTATGAAATAGATACCAGAAGCGGAAGCATGAAAGAACCCTTGGAAAAAGCCAATTTGATTGAGAAAGCCGGACCAAGGGCTAATTTGTTCTTTAGTCCAAAACAGGTTCATGCTGCTATTGTTACCTGTGGAGGTCTCTGTCCTGGTCTTAATGATGTTATCAGGGCTATTGTAAGATGCTTGTGGAATCGTTACGGTGTAAGAAGAATTTCCGGAATCCCCTACGGGTTTAAAGGACTTATTGCGGAATACGGGTATTCTCCTGTGGATTTGGATCCTGAGATTGTGGACGATATTCACAAAACAGGTGGTTCTTTTCTTGGGACTTCCAGAGGCGGTGGTGACCGGGTAATGGAAATTGTAGATTCTGTTGAAAGAATGAATATCAATATGCTTTTTATTATTGGGGGAGACGGAACGCAGAAAGGCTCTCTTGAGATAGCAGAGGAAATAGAAAAAAGAGGAATGAAAATAGCTGTTGTTGGTATTCCTAAGACGGTAGATAACGATTTGAGTTTTATACAAAAGTCTTTTGGTTTTGATACAGCTGTTGTAAAGGCTACAGAGGCTGTTTCCGCTGCCCATATGGAAGCACATTCCCAGATAAACGGAATAGGACTTGTAAAGTTGATGGGGAGAGAATCCGGTTTTATTGCTACTCATACGGTATTGGCAAGTCACGAAGCTAATTTTTGTCTCATTCCGGAGGTTCCTTTTGATTTGGAAGGGGACGAAGGGCTTCTTCATTATGTGGAAGACAGAATACAAACAAGAGGCCACTCCGTCATGGTTGTGGCAGAAGGGGCCGGACAGGATTTGTTATCCGGGGATAATGGTTTTGACGCTTCCGGTAATAAAAAACTGGGGGATATCGGTGTATTTTTAAGGGACAGGATAACCGAATATTTTGAATCCAAGAAGATTCATATCAACCTGAAATATATAGATCCCAGTTACCAAATCAGGTCTTCGCCTGCAGCTGCTATTGACTCAATTTATTGCGAAAGGCTGGGAAATAATGCTGTTCACGCTGCTATGGCCGGTAAGACCAAACTCTTAATAGGTTTGGTTCATAATGAATTTGTCCATCTCCCAATTAAGCTGGCTGTCGCAAAAAGAAACTATGTAGATCCGGAAGGAGCCTTATGGAGGGATGCTTTGGATGCTACCGGACAACCTGTTTTGATGGTAAACGACAAAGCAGCCTTTGTTTCAAACAGCAGAAAAAAACAGGAAGGCAGTAAAAAATAAATCTGCAAAGAGTCGGACAAAGCCGGAGCAAAAAGCCCGGCTTTTTTATTCTTTTGTCCTCCTTACAATAAATTCTCTCCGCATTTCCTTTGTTTTTGCCATGGCAAGTCTCTTTGCTTCTTGATAAAGAATTTCTTGGCTTCTGTATGTTTTTCCTTCCCGGGCTTTTTTCTTCCAGTTTCCGTTACTTTCCAGAATATGGCTCTTGAAGTTATCCAGGAAGTAAGTTTCCAGAATTGCTGACAAACGCTCCTTTAGTGAAGTCTGCAATACAGGTATCATTAATTCAACACGTCTGTCCAGATTTCTTGGCATCCAATCAGCACTGGCGATGAAAACTTCTGTACTGCCCCCGTTACCAAAAGAAAAAATCCGGCTGTGTTCAAGAAAACGGTCAATAATGCTGACAACCTCTATATTTTCACTTTGTCCTGGTATTCCTGGAACTAAAAGGCAAATGCCTCTTACATTAAGTTTTATTTTTACACCTGCATTGCTGGCCCGGTACAAGGCTTCAATAATTTCCGGATCGGAAAGACTGTTCATTTTTGCACAGATAAGGCCGTTCTTCTCTGTTTCATTTCTGGTAATTTCCCTGTCAATCAAAAACAAAAGTTTTTTCTTTATATCAAAAGGTGAAGGAACGAGTCTTTTCATTGTCTGTATTGCCGAATAACCGGAAATGATATTAAAAAATAATGTAGCATCATTTGCGATTTCTTTATTAGCGGTAAAAATTCCTATATCAGAATATAACTTTGCGGTTTTTTCATTAAAATTTCCCGTAGCAAGAAATGTGTATCTTACAACAGCATTGGTCTCTTTTCTAACAACCAAAAGTATTTTTGCGTGGACTTTAAGGTGCTGAATACCGTAAATTACAATTACACCGGCTCTTTCCAATTCCTGTGCCCATGAAATATTTCTTTCTTCGTCAAATCTTGCTTTGAGTTCTATAAAAACTGTCACCTGTTTTCCCTTTTGGGCAGCCCTTTCAAGGTTTTTTACAATAGGTGAATTCCCGCTTGTTCTGTAAAGGGTCATTTTTATAGCCATAACTCCCGGGTCTTCGGCAGCCTGACTTATGAATTTCAAAACCGGGTCATAAGAATCGTAAGGAAAGTTAAGCATAATATCCTTTTCCTTAAATAAATCCCAGAATTCCCCTTCCTTTGGTAATTCAGTAGACCAAAAATTTTTCCAAACCGGATATTTAAGGTTTTCAAAACCGTATTGGTTACTTATTTCCGAAAATACTGATAAATCTACAGGCCCTGAAAGATTATAAATTTCAGATAAGTCCAAGGAAAGGGATTTGCTGAGTTTTTGAATGATTTTTCCAGGATCGCCAAAAAATACAAGCCGCACAGGAACAGAAGATTCCCTGTTTTCCAAGACTTCTTCCATAGCTTGGATAAAATCTTCATCCCTTTTTTCATCTACGGAAAAATCGGCATCTCTTGTAACTTTAAAAATAAGACTTTCTACCACATCATAACCTGGAAAAAGTTGGGTTCCGTAAAGTTCAATAATATCTTCCAAAAGGGCAAAAGAAAACCTACCCTCCTGATCGGGGATTTGGATTATTCTGGAAAGATAAGAGGGAACCTGCACTATTGCAAGCTGTTCCTGGTTTTTTTGTAAATCTTTTTTCTTTTCTTTTTTTTCAACTTCTTCCAGCGTTCTTTTTCCATCTTCTTTTGTCTTTTTCAGCAGGAAAGCAACATAAATTTTCAGATTATTGATTCTTGGAAAGCAACGCTCTTCTGTTGCACGAAGGGGGGTTAACAGAGGAAAAACCTCGTTTCTAAAATAATTTTCCAGATATTGCTTGTTTTGAGCAGTATATTTTTCAGGTTGCAGATATTCGATACCGAAATTTTTTAATTTTGGTAAAACATCTTCCATAAGGCACTTATACTGGCGTACAGTTATTTCATGGGCAAGAAAAGAAATTTCCTCCAGTTGTTGTCGTGGAGTCCGTCCGGACGGATCTTTTTCAAAATTCTTATGTCTCTCCATTCTTTTAAGACCGGCAACCCTTACCATAAAAAATTCGTCGAAATTTGATGATACTATGGCAAGAAATTTAAGTCTCTCAAGGAGAGGAACTGAAGTATCTTCGCCTTCGCTTAATACCCTTTTGTTGAATTCCAACCAAGAAAGTTCCCTGTTAAAGAACTTTGGGGCATTTTTATTTAACTCAATATCCATAAACTCTCCTAAAGCCGGGGATTCAAACCAAAATAACCTTATACCCGAATACAGACTGAAACAAGAGACCTTTTTCTGTAAGGGCGAATTGTTCCAATGTTAAATCGTGGTTTCCCGAGGTATTTATCACAAGAAAATCCTGTTTTTTTTCAAAATTGTATTTGGTAATTTTTTGTGTATGAGATCTGTCCATTGCATCTGCAATTCTTAAAATGGCAGAAAGTTTTAAAACCTGGACCCTGTCGTTTCTGGGGATTTCATTAAAGCGGGAATCCGAAACGGATGGTTCGTTTCCTCTGTGATATCCAGCTACTAATGATATAACCGACATATCATCTTTTCCTAATCCAAAAATATCAGAGTTATTGATAATGTAACAACTGTGAAGATGATGGTCATCTGCCCTGATATATGAACCAATATCGTGTAAAATCCCTGCAATTTCCAATAAAAGTCTGGAATGCCGGTTTAATCCGTGATCTTCTTTTAGAAAATCAAAGAGAGCCAAAGCAAAATTTGTTACAAAAAGGCTGTGGTTTTCGTCGAACTTAAATCTGTTTCCCAGGTTTATAGCTGAGGCAACAACCTGAGAGTAAAATTCCTCCTGGGTTGAATCATCCGGCCCTGATGTTAAACTTATAAGCAGTCCTTCTCGTATGGATAAATTTGTAACAAGAATGTATTCTGTTGAGGTTTGCGTAATAAAAAGTTTATAAGTAAGCAAAGCCGGAAGAAGGGTTTCCGCTTCGGTATATGTTATTCCAAGCCTTCTTACATTTTCGTCAGTTGTGTAGGACAGAAGCTTGTCTACAAATTCTTCAAAATCCTTCCGTAAAATTACTGAAAAATAATCATTTTTTTCAGTTCCACATTTTTTTGCGACAAAAGCCATCTCAGACCCGGTTCCGACAAAGTGGGTTATCTGTGAAAATGGCATTTCTTTGCTGAAATTTTCCGAGGTGTTCCGTATATATTCCTGCAAATAACGCTTGATGTATTTTTCAGAACCCATCATAGCCTGAGCCTGGTTTTCGATAAAAACCGTACCAAGGGAAAGACTGTGGGCGGAAACCATTTTTCCTTTTTGTAAGAGCATTACCTCTGTTGATCCGCCTCCTATATCCATAATTATGGAATTTTCTGAAAAAAACTGGTTATAATTGTCTCCCAAGGCATATTTAACACTTAAGTACATAAGCCTGTTTTCTTCTATTCCGTCTATAACACGCACAGAAAATCCGGTTTTCAGAAAAATCCGGTCTCTTATTATATCCCGGTTTTTTGCCCTTCTAAAGGCTGTTGTTGCAATTACCTGTACATCCGCCGGTTCCAGTCTCCAGCATTTCAAAAGTTCTTTATAATCATTAAGCACTGTAAGGCATAAGGTGGCTGATTCCCGTGATAATTCCCCCGTAGTAAAAACATCCCTTCCCAAAGCAACAAATCTTTCAGCCTTATCAATAACAGCCCAGTTTCCTGATTTGTCTAATTGGGCAACTGTCAGCCGGATACCGGTAGCCCCTATTTCGATTACTGCAGTGAGACTGTTCTTTGCTACTCCTTTCATAAAAAAAACCTCTATAATTTCTTTACAGCTTATCAATTAACATGGAACATTTGCCGGAGGGAATAGGCAGGGTTTTTTTCTTTTGATCCAGAATGTTAATCGTGAAATAGTAAAGTTTTTCACTTTCCATGTGAATCTCCCAACCCCGGTTACTTTTATTGGAGAGGATTGTTATCATGTTCCTTTTTAAGGAGAGATTCTCTATCCCCATTACTTCAAGATTGGGAATAATCCAGTCAACCGTCTTTCGAGGTAAGCTGATTGAAAGCCCGATTATGTTTTCTATTACTAGGGCGATTGTAGAAAGTCCTGCAAAAGATAATAAATCTTTTTTGGGAAAATCTTTTTCCTGTGGAAATCCTTCTGCCGGCCCGATTTTTGTAGCCTTGTAAGCTTCCCAAAGATTACCTTTGTTGTGTTCGCCGGAAGGTGTCATGGAATCGAGGATAAAATAAAGATGCCGGATGGCACATTCTCTGGCAAGTTCATATCTCTGGTATTTTTCCAGACCCTTTATAACCATAAATGTGTATTGTGGAAAAACGCTTCCGCAGTAACCGTTTCCTTCCTGGCTGAACAGGGGGTGGTCCCGTGAAAGGGTCGGAAACGGGTGTTCGGTTCCGAATGTTTCCGGATTACTTAGGTGGGAAATCAGCCGTGCGGCTTTGTCCTCATTTGGAATTTCGGCTAAAAGAGGCCAAAACCCTGCTATGGTTTTTACCGGAACTTTTTCAAGGTTTTCATCTATGTCATAATAAAAACCGGTTTCCGGATCCCACATATATGAGTTGATTCTTGTTTTTAAAGAGAAATACAGCCTTTTGTACTGAAAACTCAGTTCCTTGTCATTCAGTATATCCCCCAGTGCAGAAATGTAAAGTGCATTTATCGCCACTGCACAGTTAAAATCTACATAATAAGCTGCATTACGGGGAGAATTTTTCATTCCAGTTGCTGCCAAGGAACTTTTATAAAGCCCGTTTTCCTGTTTAAAATTGGTATCCAGCCAATCCATATGTTTTTGAAGTACAGGCATAACTTCTTTAATCCGTTTTTTATTTGCAGACTTATGGAATAAATTGAACTCTGCCCATCCGAACAAAGGGAGTGCCAGATTTTCAGGATTATTTTCTAAAGGGACAGGAAGACCTGTTTCAAGGTCGTATAAGGCCCTTATTGCCCCGGAAGGTTCCTGTTTTGAGTAAAAGTAGTCCAATCCATGATGGGCTGGAAAATTCCTGTTTGAATAAACGAGGAAGAATGAGGAAAAAACGCTTGAAAGCTGGTCAATATAATTTTCTTCGCTCTTTGTATATATAAAGTATGAATTATCGTCTATTTCAGATTCCCTAGGGTACCATGAATCTTGCACCCATGCCCAGGTTCTGTCGTAAATATCTACAAAATCTTGATCATAAAAATGGATTTTGGGAAAATCTCTCTTATTCACAAAAGCTCCTTACTTTTAGAAAACAAAGCTGATAAAACTGAACGATTCACAAATTGTAGAGTCCAAGTGTCAATATAAGATTATACTCCATTTTAGCATAAAAATAAAATAAATTCTTACTTTTTGCCGAATTCTTTTCGTCATTGAAAAGGATTAGTAATTTAAAGTAGACACCATCCTGGTAGCAATTACAAAGGCAAAAAAAGAGAATTTCTTAATTAAAAACCGTGGAAAAAAATTCTTTTCTGTATCCGGAAGGCCCAAACCTTAGTTTAACAGAGAAATTGCAGAATATCTTACAGGTTTTCCTACTGTATTTGAACAGGAATATCCAAATTTTCAGTTCCCTGGGATACTTGGGCTGGGGCTGCTTCTCCTGTGTTTTCCGGATTTTGCTGTTTTGAGGCATTTTCCGTGGCATCTGCTGGTTGAGAGGTTTCAGGTTGTTCTGTTTCATAAAATAACCGCACGGTTTCTGTTTCGGATTTATGTCTTATTTTAAGATACAATGTCTGGGTTGAAGAATTATAGACATATCCAGAAGAATTGTATGTTTCAAACCTGTTGTCTGTTCTGTAATCCATTCCGTAAAGCTGTATTCTTGTAAAAGGTTTGATTCCCCTTATAACAAGATAATGGGATTCCCCTACCGGGAAACGGACGGAAATATCTATTTGGTTTTCAGAGACTTTCAGGCCTTTTATCTCAATTGCACTTGTCCACGCCCAAACACCCCGACCGAGTTCATTTGAAAGGCTTACTTCCCTAGGATAGTAAGGGTTTTCTACCAGAATGGGATAAACCGTACTGGCTTTTAATATTTTTGATGTATCCTGTACAATACCGGTTTTCTTTGTTCCATCCGCAGAAAAAGTAAAACTAGCAGTTTCCGGAAAGTTTCCTTTGTCATTCATAAATGATAAGACCGAGGAAATTATAATTCTGCCGGCATTTGCCCATTCCGGTTTGTTGTAAGTTTTTCCGTATTTTATAAGGATTTTGCCGGTTTTGATATTTTCAAGTATCCCTATGTTTTTTCCGTCTGTAGAGACAAATATATTTTCCCCCAGGTCATTTAATGACTCCCGTATTATTCTGAGACAACTTTCTTCTAAAATCAAAAAGGGGTTTTTTTCTGCTTTAAGATAGGTATCATAATCCATTCCGGCAGCCAGGATTCCGGCAGCCTGTAATGGTGTAACACTTTCCATATTGAGGGAGGGGATAAAGGTCAGAATATCGTTTAAAAGAGGGGTGGAAGTTCTGTCCCAAAGAAAGGGGATAAGGGCTGGAAATTCAAATACAGAAGGATTTTTTTCACTTACCAGCCTTGATATCCGGGAAAGATCCTCTCTTTCCTGCAAAATCATGCTTTCATTAGTTCTGACAAGGTTGTTCAGGAAGGTGTTTGTTTTATAAGTCCTTGTTGTTCCTGAAATGAATGCCTGTGGGACCGAAGAAATTCCGTTATTGTACATACCGTTTTTGGCCATTTCCGCAATAAAGGCGGCAATATCATCTTCTGTGTAGGAAGAATTAAGGGAGTTTCTCAAAGCAGAAAGAGTTGTTGCTGCAAATTTGTCAATATTCGTATTATAGAGGTTCTCCGAAGAAAGGGGATTTTTCCCTAAATCAGTAATTACAACTCCTCTTGATGGTATAAAAGTTCGGTAAACCAGAGTAGTGGCCCGGTTGTTAAATATCAAATTTTTTGCATCCGAGTCAACCAGTCCTTGGAAAATATATTGTTTATCATTAGTTGATATTAAATGACTGTTTTCTGAAATCTCTTCTTTTGCCGATTTTATCGTTTTATAGGGAAATTTCAGGGTTGAGTCTGAGGTGGGTAGTTTTGCTGAAATGGAAAGAAGATCCACATCTCCTCTTTTTTCTACAGAAATATCCAGTGAAACATTTTCAGAAAAACCCAAAGAGATTCCTGTTTCATTGTCCTCAATCGACAGGAGGGATAGATTTTCTTCCTCTCCGTTTTTATTTGACAAGGTAACAGGAGAAGAATCATCTATGTACATATCAAGACCTTTAAAAACCATATGAAAAGGAAGGGCTGGTATCCGGTTTTCGTCTTCGTCTGTAATATATGAGCCGGAAATACTTAATGGACCATTTATTATTGAAAAAGTCGTTCCCTGTGTGAATTGTAAAACACAGATTACAAAAATAATCAATAAATACAAAACAGGAACCGTAATAAATCTTCTTAACTGTAACTTTGCCATCGCTGGTTATTTTACTCTATGTGTGAGACAAATTCAACTTGTATATGTTGTAATAGCAAAGTAACAGCAAAAAGTTTTTATTAAAACAGGCCGTTTTTTTGACGATATTAAGAAAGAAGTTTTTATTTTAAAGAGTTGATAGTATCAGTTTTCAGGAGATCGAATGTATAAAAAAAAGAACTTTAAATTTTTTTTAATATGTACTTTTTCAATTTTGGCAGCTTTTATTATTTTTTCATGTAAAACAGTCCCGGAGACTACAGTTTCGTATACAGAAGAGTTATACAAACTTCTGGTCGAAAATAAATTTGACGAAGCAATTACTTATTATGAATCCATGCCTGAATCGTTAAGGAATGAATATGAAATGCAGAAATTAAAGGTTTCGATTTATATTTCTGCTGGAAGACTTGATGAGGCTTTTAATCTTTGTACAGAACTATTGGAAGAAAACAGCAAAGACCCGGATTTGTTGTACATAGAGGCGAATATTTATAATGCCCGGGGGGACGAAGAGACCTATATAACGAAATTGCAGAATATAATCAAACTTCATCCGAAACATGAGGAAGCACTCGGTGATTTAGGGGATGTTTACCTTGGAAAGAAGAATTACAAACAGGCAGAGATTTATTTTACCAAGGCCTTGAGCATTAACAGCAGGAATGCAAATGCCTTGACAGGGCTGGGAAGGGTAAAATATAAGTCCTCAAACTTTGAAGAGGCTTTAAAGCTGTTGGATTCGGCCCTCGCAATAGACGAAACCCAGTATATAGCTTGGGCAGACCGGGGTAAGGTGAACTACGAAATGGGAAGGTATAAGGATGCTATAGAAGACGTAAAAAAGTCTCTTTCATATTATCCCGATGACTATTTTAATTGGTTTGACTTAGCTACATATTATTTGAAATTAAATAAAAAAGACGAAGCCCTTTCTGCGTTGGATAAGGCCATTGAGATTAATCCGGATTATTATCTTCCTTACATTTACCGAGCCGGATTAAATGATCAAAGTGGAAATTATGAGGTTGCAAAAGCTGATTACAATAAAATCATTGAGCTTTTCCCTGATTACTATTATGCCAATGAATGTTTAGGAATTTTACAATGGCATGAGGGATTGTGGTCGGAAGCCTACAAAAATTTTTATGCTGCATATCAGCATAATCCAAACCAGCCTTCATATGCTTTTATGTGTGCAGCTTGTATGTATAAGGCCGGGACTTCCTCTGCCAGAATAAAAAAGTTTTTGGATCCCGTATTCAAAAATATCGAAAGGGATTCCCTCAACTACTATATAGGGCGTTTGCTTTATGATATGACAGGGGAAAGTGATGTTATTTTTAGAATCCAAAAGGAAAACGGTAAATCCCAGAAATCAAGGGCTTTATTTTATCTTGGTTTGTATTACGAATTGAAAGACAGAAAAGATTTGGCTTTGAAATATTATCAGGAAGCCAAAGATGTTGTGATTGTTCCGTCTTATTTTGAATATAGATTTGTAGATTGGGCTTTGAAAGAAGCTGTTAATTAGTTATACTATAATTACCATATTTTAAGGTTATTTTTATTCTATTAGTGGAATTTCCGGGGCAGGTTATATGAAAGAAGGCTGGTTCCGGGAATAGGCCGGGATTTACGGGGAACAGAATGTCTCATACTTTAACAAAAATTACCCTTCCTGCCGTTGATGGGGGAGAAGATAGGGATTTAACGATAATAGGAACAGCTCATATTTCCGAAGAAAGCGTAAAAGAAGTAGGAAGCTTTATAAGGGAAAACAAGCCTGAATGTGTTTGTATTGAGCTGGATGAAGGCCGGCTCTCCTCAATGGAAAATAAGGAAAAATGGGAATCGCTTGATATTATTAAGGTTCTCAAAGAAAAGAAAGGATTCCTTCTTCTTGCAAATTTGGTGTTGGCTTCTTTTCAGAAAAAACTAGGTCAGGATGTAGGCGTTGCTCCGGGAGACGAAATGCGGGAAGCATTGAATGCAGCAAAGGAAACCGGCAGTTCTGTTGCCTTGGTGGACAGACCTATTGCCGTAACCCTCAGGAGGGCCTGGGCTAAAAATTCTTTTTGGGGAAAATCTAAACTTCTTTCCGTTCTTGTTTCCAGTGCTTTTTCCAAAGAGGAAATTTCCAAGGAAGAAATTGAAAAACTTAAAAACCAGAACGAAATGGATTCAATGATGTCGGAACTTTCTTCTTACCTTCCAAAGGTAAAGGAAGTTTTAATTGACGAAAGGGACAGGTATTTGGCAACAAAGATTTTTGAACGTAAAGAAAAAACTTCTGTAGCGGTTTTAGGTGCCGGCCATGTTCCTGGGGTTTTAAAGTGGCTTGAAGCATTATCAAAAGGAGAAATTTCACCGGATGTTTCCGATATTTCAACAGTTCCGGAAGGGGGAATTGGAGGGAAAATCCTTCAGTGGCTCATTCCGCTTTTGATTATAGCTTTGATAGGCTGCGGATTTCTTATGAAGGGTGGGGAAACTTCTGTTGATATGCTTTTAAGCTGGCTTTTGTGGAACGGCTCCCTTGCAGCTGCCGGTACGGTATTGGCTTTAGGAAACCCCTTGGCGGTAATAACTTCTTTTGTGATGGCTCCTATAGGCACCTTGAATCCATTTTTGGCAGTGGGATTATTCTCCGGACTTGTACAGGCTTGGATTAGAAAGCCCCGGGTTAAGGATATGCAAAGTCTTTCAGAGGATGCAACTTCTGTAAAGGGATTTTATAGGAATAGAATCACCCATGTGCTGCTGGTGTTTTTCTTGTCTTCTTTAGGCGGTGCAATAGGAAATATTATTTCCCTTCCTGCAATGATTTCAAAGTTGTTTTAGGTTGTATTAAAGTAAATGACAGGATTTACTCGGAAAGGTGTTCTATTCCCTGGCTGATTATCGTGAGAACATGGGAGTCTGCTAAGGAATAAAGGACGGTTTTTCCGTCCTTTCTGAATTTTACCAGTTTACTTTGTTTTAATACTTTGAGCTGATGGGAAATTGCAGACTGGGTCATTTTAAGAATTTCTGCAATGTCCTGGACTTTCAACTCTGTTTCCCTTAAAACCATAAGGATTTTAATCCTTGTAGAATCACCGAAAATTTTAAAAAGATCCCCCAAATCATAAAGGAATTCATCGTGGGGAAGGGTCCGGGAGATTTTTTCTATATAGCTTTTTTCGGGTTCAGTATTTTTGAGGAAACCGGATTCGCTTTTCTTCATTTTTTTTACCTTATCGCCTTTTTTATAGAAACAGGCATCTTTTTTAGTCCCTTATATATTTTATCTATTTTAAAAATCCGTCAATAATTTTTTGTTCTGCTTCTTCTTCTGTAAGTCCGAGCGTCCTAAGTTTAAGAATCTGGTCCCCCGCAATTTTACCGATAGCCGCTTCATGAATTAGGGAGGCGTTTTCATTTGCAGCTGTCAGTTCGGGAGACGCACTGACTACACCCTTGTCGGCAAGAATTGCATCACATTCTGAGTGGCCTGTACATACTGCATTGCCGACAATATTGGAGTGGTAATACTGTTTTGAATTTCCACGGGCAACTGATCTTGAAACCAGGTTTACCGAGGAATTATCCCCGTTCATCTCCACATAAAAATCTGTGACGGCTTTTTGTTCCCCGTCGGTAAGCAAATGCTCTTTAATTATAAGGGAAGCTCCTTTTTTCAAAAAGGCCTTCGTTTTCCGTTCTGTAGAATCCACCCCCCCAAGTTGGGATGTATCCATTTCCATAATAGAATCCTCTTCCTGATATACTTCGGTTACCGGGTCAATATTCCTTTGTCCCCGGGTTACTCCGGTACCTACATGCTTCTCAAGGTACAATACTCTGGAATTCTTTTTTAAGAAAAACCTGTGGATTCCATTATGTCTTGCAGGTTCTCCGGTTTCGGTGTGTACCCCGCAGCCTGCAATTATAGTAACATCTGCATTTTCCCCTACGTAAAAGTCGTTGTACACCAAGTCTTCTACTTTTGTATGGGTAACACAGGCCGGAATATATACTTCTTCTCCCTTTGTGTTTTCCTTAATGATTATATCCATTCCAGGATTATCTTTTTTTGTTTCTATCTTTATGTTTTCGCTGGATTGTCTCGCTATACTTCCACAGTCAACCCTTATATTATAGGCTCCCTTAAAATCCTTGATTTCTTTTCCTGAAATTTCCTTCAAAAGTGAATTTGTTATGTTTTCTGTTGTTTTTTCCATAAGTTTTCCTTTTAGTTTCCTCAGTTTATTTCCCGACCCTTTGGACAGCAGTATTTTCCCCTTGTATTACTGAGGATATCCGGCAGAATTTCTTCTGCTGGACCTTGTTTTTCCACCTTTCCACCGGATAAAACGATTACTTCATCTGCTATTGAAAGAATCCTTTCCTGATGGGAAATAATCACCAGTGTAGCTTTTTTTTCATTTTTTAAGTCTGTAAAAGTTTGAATGAGGTTTGTGAAACTCCAGAGATCTATTCCGGCTTCCGGTTCATCGAACACTGCTAAAGGTGTATTCCTTGCGAGGACAGTGGCAATTTCAATGCGTTTTATCTCCCCACCGGACAGAGCACTGTTGATTTCCCTGTCAAGATAATCTTTTGCACAAAGGCCTACTTTGTGCAAAAGAACAGAAAGCTCTCCATCGGAAAGAGGTTTTTCCGTAGCCAGAGATAAAAGGTCTTTTACCGTTATTCCTTTAAACCTGATAGGCTGTTGGAATGCAAAACTGATTCCCATTCTGGCCCTTTCGGTTATATCTTTGTTTGTTATGTCATTCCCGTTAAGGAGAATTTTTCCTCCTGTGGGTTTTTCTATTCCGGAAATAATTTTTGCTATGGTTGTTTTACCACCACCATTAGGTCCGGTAATAACAACAAGCTTATTGTCAGGAAAAACGATATTTACATCCTTTAGAATTTCTTCTCCGGATGGTGTTTCCCATTTTATATGCTGTAATTCTAACATTTGCACCTCTTGTTCTTTAAACTAAAAATACCAACAGTAATAAAATCTTTCAATAAGATTTTGAAAATGATACAAAAGCCGGGTTTTATTTATTTAATTTTTTTGTTCTTAAACGTAGTGCGTTTCCGACAACACAGATAGAGCTTAAAGCCATGGCAGCACCAGCCATCATGGGGTTAAGACTGATATTAAATTTGGGAATTAAAACTCCTGCGGCAAGAGGTATCATTATCGTATTGTAAAAAAAGGCCCAGAACAGGTTTTCTTTTATGTTCCGTATGGTGAGCCGGCTTAGTTTTATAGCCCCCGGGACATCCTTGATTCCTTCTTTCATTAAAATTATATCTGCAGATTCTATCGCTACTGAGCTGCCTCCTCCTATTGCGGCTCCTACATCTGCCTGAACAAGAGCCGGAGCATCGTTTATTCCGTCCCCTACCATGAAAATTTTTTCACCTTTTTCCTGTAGTCCCTGTATTATTTCTGCCTTGTTTTCCGGCAAAACCTTTCCAAAGACTTGTTCGATTCCGGTTTTTTGCCCTATCAGCTCAGCGGCCTTTGTATTATCACCAGAAATCATGACTGTTTTGAGCTTCATTTTTTTTAGCCGTGAAATAGTTTCCCGGGATTCCGGCCTAATTTCATCCTGCACTGCAATAAGCCCCGGACAGAGCAATTTTTTATTTACTTTTATTCCTGCCAATAAAAGGGTTTTTCCATCGGCCTCCATTTTGTTCATAAGCTCCGTCAGGTCTTTGTTGGTTGAAAGAAAATTTTGTCCCAGTTTTGCTTCTTCTTCCAGGAGAAAATTCCAGGATCCAAGATAGAATAAATTCTTTTCTTCTGGATTTTTTTGTGAAAATTCAGAAGAAATAATCTCACCTGAAATCCCCTTTCCCGGCGTATTTACAAAATTTTGAATTCCGTATTCCGGAATTTTTATATCCTGGACAGCTTTTACATCGCAGCTTAAGGGGCAGGAAGAATTTTGTGGAGTGTTTTTTGTAAGTTTTCCTACTTCTTCCAAAACAGCCTTTGCCAGAGGATGGGATGAAGTCTGTTCCAAAGCCCCGCAGGCAATAAGGAATTCTTCCTCTGTTTTAAACGGATTATCTTTTCCTTCAAAAAATAAAATGTCTGTAACTTTTGGTTTCCCTATTGTGATTGTTCCGGTTTTATCAAAAACAACGGTTGTGATTTTTCCGGCTTCTTCCAGGGATTCACCGGAGCGTATAAGGATTCCGTTGGACGCACCAAGTCCTGTCCCGGTCATAATGGCCGCCGGGGTTGCAAGTCCTAGTGCACAGGGGCAGGCTATTACCAGCACGGAAGTAAACAGTTTAATTGACAGAGGAAAGTTGCCTGTAAAGAAAAACCATACAAAAAATACGACGGTAGCAATACCCATAACGACAGGTACAAAGATTCCTGCCGTTTTGTCGGCTATACGGCTTATGGGGGCTTTTTTGCCCTGGGCTTCTTCTACAAAGGAAATTATTCTGGATAGGGTTGTATTCTTACCGGTTCTGGTAACCTGGACTATAAGGATTCCGTTTGAATTTATTGTTCCGCCCGTTACATTGTCTCCCGCCGCCTTTTCTACGGGAATATTTTCTCCTGTTATCATTGATTCATCGACACTGGAGGCTCCTTTAACTACAGTACCGTCCAAGGGGATTTTTTCGCCGCTTTTTACCAGGATGAAATCCCCCGGATTTATTTTTTCTACCGGAACTTTTTTATAATTCAAGTCTTCCGGACTGTTTAACAGCAGGGCTTCTTCCGGGGCAAGTTTTATCAGGGCTTCCACTGCACCTTTTGTTTTGTCCATGCTTCTTCCTTCCAGGAATTTTCCGGTCATAATAAAGGTCAAAACCATGGCAGAAGACTCATAGTAAAGGTTATGGACAATTCCGGGGTTTTCCCCTAGGAGGAAGGTGGCAAAAAAACTATAGGCAAATGAACAAAGGGAGCCTATGGCTATGAGGGAATTCATATTAGGGTTTTTATGAAAAAGGGCGGAAAGTCCCTTTGAGATTATTTCTTGTCCGGTAAAAAGTACCATTAGGGAAAGAAATGCCTGTATTATTGCAAAGTTGTAAGGATTACTTTCCATCGAAATTATATCAGGAACAGGAAGCCCCATCATACTTCCCATTGAAACATACATAAGGATCAGGCTGAAAATCCAGGCTGTTAAAAGAGTCCGTTTTTTTTGGGTAATCCGGCGGTTTGATTTTTGTTCTGTTTGTTTTTCAGATTTATTAGGATTTTCTTCCTCTTGCGGAAAACAGCCAAATCCCGCTTTATTAACAACCCCACAAATTTGTTGCGGGGAAACCAAGGTCTCATCATAAGTTATAAGAAGTTTTTTTGTAGCCAGATTTACGCTGGACTGTGAAACACCGTTTAGTCTTTTTGTGACCTTTTCGACAGCTGCACTACAGGCTGCACATTCCATTCCTTCGATATTGTAGGTTTCTGTTTTCATTTCAGGCCTCTAAAATTGTTAGTATCGCATAACAAAATATAATAAAAAAAACCGGAAAAGTCAGCAATATCTTAAATAGATTTACTTTCCCGGCATGATATAGGAACAGAATTTGTCACTTTTGTTACTGGTGATAACAGAAAATCAGAATCAGTTACCTTTGTTTTTTAAGTATTCCAAAACTGCAGGTACATATTGTTTATCAGAAATGGCAATATGTTGTAAAATCCAGTCATATAAAAATCTGACAAAATTCATTGCATCCTGGAAAGTAGCCTTATTAAAATTCTTGAGGTTTTCCGTTATTTTGTTCGTAAAATTCCGGTGTTGGGCCTTTTGCTGGTCTAGCCCGCTGTAACCGACAGCTGTTAAAAGTTTTTCTTCGTCGGAAAAATGGGTTTTTACATAATTTACGGTTTCCCTTAATGCATCTGCCAGGGCTTCATGCCAGCCCGGTGTTGTTGCCCTGTATTTATTTCTGATTACAGCTTGGTACAAATCATTGCAAAGATGAACCAACTGTTTGTGTTGGTTATCAATTACAGGTATTCCAAGTTCAAATTTCTTTTCCCACTTTATAAAGTCGTTATTTTCATCCACAAAAATATATCCTTCCATGAGGTCATGATACTCCGTTAATGATGTTTTTTCAATGCTTTTCTATTGGCATACCGGAATACGGTTTATTTTAAAAGGGGCTGTGAAATAAAGGAAAAAATTTCCATTGCTGGTGGCAACAAAATAACTCCATGGCTTTTGATAAATGATTGGTTGTGAAAAATAACAAATGACCCTATACTGGTTTGAAAAAAGTATGTGATTAAAGCTGGAGAGGTTTCTATGTGGCTTATTTTTTCACTTCTGTCTTCCGTTTTTGCGGCGGCGACTTCGATTCTTGCAAAGATTGGTATTGAGGGGGTTAATTCCAATCTTGCTACGGCTGTGAGAACCTGTGTAGTTGTACTCATGGCCTGGGTTATGGTTTTTATCACAAAGGGGCAAAACGGGATTTTTTCAATGGACAGAAAAAGCTGGATTTTTTTGATTTTGTCCGGACTTGCCACCGGAGCCTCTTGGTTGTGTTACTATAAAGCCCTTCAAATCGGGGAGGCTTCAAAAGTTGTGCCTGTAGATAAATTAAGTATTGTTTTTACATTAGTATTCGCTGCAATTTTTTTACATGAATCATTTACATTAAAGACCGTTTTTGGGGGAATCCTGATTACTGCCGGCACACTGCTCATGGTTTTGTAATTTAAATTAAGGGAAATACCTTTATGGGGTTTTAAAGGGAACAGAATTATCAGATAACCAGAAAAAAAGTTTCCCTTGTTTTTGCCGGGAGCTTTTTCCGGTGGTTCAGTTATTTTCAAAAGAAATTGAATGTTAGGCCAGAGGATTTGAGGATATATTTAGTTGTGAAAGGTTTTATTTTGCCGTGATTAATAAAAAAAATTCCGCCACGGCCCCAGTCCCTTTTGGAAACGAACCTTGTATCTGCCTTAATAAATCCAGACTTAAAAAGGAATTAGTTTTTTTAAAGTCTTGCCGGCATTTCATTTTCTTAAAGCAGCCTTGGAAAATCATAAATACCCCTTTCCTGTCTCCGGGCAAACAGCCTCAATCATGTGGCTGTTTTATCCAGTCAAGGAAGAAAAGGTTTTGCCAAAGGGGTGGTAAGCAGTAAAATATAATTCCCCATAAAAAAGGTTTCCAACCATCTGTTATAATGAAATTGCAACATACCAAAAAACAGGAGG
>JADIMM010000086.1 GCA_017694795.1 Candidatus Gallitreponema excrementavium | reverse complement strand
AGATAATACTGCTCTCTTGGATATTGGCTTAATATCTTTCCCATAACAATTTCCGAATTTCCATTATGATATCCCCATGCGGTATCATAATAATTAATTCCTTTCTCCATTGCATAAGCTACCATTTCCGCAGCTGCTTTTTCATCAACTTTGGCATCATCTCCATCTATTACTGGCAGACGCATTGCTCCCATTCCAAGAGCGGATAACTTTAAGTCTTGATAGTTTTTATAAACCATTTTTAATACTCCTTTATTATAAATTTAGGTTGATAAAAGTAACCTATAACCCTTTATTATGTATTGAAATCTAATAATCAGAAACATTATGATTTTTTAAACTTAAAAATATATTGACAAACACGATATATTAAGTATAGTTTATATTATAGTACCTAAAGTTAAGTTTAGGTCAAGGGTTTTATAAATAATTTTAAAATAAAATTAGGAGATTTTATTATGTACTATTCTATTGGAGAAGTTTCTCATATCACAGGTATTGCTGTTTCCACTTTACGTTATTATGATCGAGAAGGGATGTTTCCTGACATAAAGCGCTCAAACGGAGGAATTCGTATCTTTTCTCAAAAAGAAATTGAAACATTGCGGATTATTGACTGCTTAAAAACAACTGGAATGTCCATCAAAGAAATTAAAGAATTTCTTGGTTGGTGCCAGGAAGGAGATTCCTCTCTGCAAAAAAGACGTGAAATGTTTTATAATCGTTTAGAAAAAGTGAAAAAGCAGATAGAGACACTGGAAAATACAATGAGCTTATTAAAATACAAATGCTGGTATTATGATACAGCAGTTGCCGCAGGCAGTGAAGATGCTGTAAAAAATCTATCAACTAATGAAATTCCAGAAGATTTCCTTAAAACAGCAAAAAGCCCTTGAATTTCAAGGGCTTTCTTATAGCGTGCGCAAGAAGATTCGAACTCCCGACCTTCTGATCCGTATTACGCTTTCTTCTTTGTTTCTTTCTCAACTTATCAAACCGCTACCCGGCGTTCATCAAACAGGAAGGGGTAGGAAAATTGGATTTCTTTTGGTGTAATTTCGTCACCGGTTGTTATATCAATCTTCATGGGTATTTTCATCTTCCCATAAGTGGCTTGGATAGAGGCTCGGAAGTTTTCGTATTCGTCATCCTCTCGGATCGGCGTTAGGTCTAAAAGCTGAAATTCGATCCCGTCATCCACGGGCTGATCCAAAATTTCGCGGATCGCTTTCCGTATGCTCTGTTCATCCATTGGTAAGCCTTTTACGGTTGTGTCCATATCCATTGTCGTCCGTTCCGCTACGCCGAGGATGGCGGAAATCAGCAGCCCGCCTTTTAAAATAAATCTGTCCTTGTACGGGGAAACAGAAAGACGTTCAATGATACGTTCAAACATAAAAATCTGCAGGATTTCCTGTGCATGGATTCCTTTCTTCTTTGCCAGATTGCGGATGGCTCCTTTTAGTTGTTCTGGTGTTTTCATCATAATATCTCCATATACTCTTGTACTTTTTCCTCAATGTGAAATTTCTTGGCATATTCCATCAATCGGATGTTGTCACGCTCTTTGGAAGCAAAATATCCTTTCACTGCTTGGCTAAAAACCTGTGGGTCTGTCTGTTTGCGGCTCCGTATCATATCACAGATACACCGTTCTCTGTCATAGACCATGATTTTTCCGCCTTGCGGTGAGACCATTTCCATCATTCCAATGCTCCATAAGGACGGCTTGATCCGGTGGAACTCTACATGAAATAATTCTTCCTTTAGATAAAATACATTATAGGTCTTTGGCACTGTCATGGAAACCATCTGTGGGAAACGGTCAGACAGGCCATGAAAATATAATGCTGTTCCATAAGAGAAAACCCCTTTTTTACATCTGCTCTGCAGCAATACAAATTCGTCATTGATACTGTCCGCAAAGGAATAGATTCCCCGGCTTTCCCGGATCAGACTGCCTTCATCCAGATATTTTTTGAGCTGTTCCCGGCGAATCCCTGCGCTGGTTACGTCTTTCGTATATAGATAGCCATTTTCTCTGACAAGTTTTTTCAAAGAATCTAAATCGGTCATAACATCACCTCTCTTGTTATAACTTGACACCATTATAACATACAGTATCAAGTTTGTACATATCTTTGATGGTTTTATTATGGCCGATTTTTGCGGATTTATACCTGTCAAATCTGGATGGAAGATTCTTTTTCTTTGATCCGGTCTTTTTCCGGTTCCGACCGGATAAGCTGTTCCAGATTTGCCCGGACAGTTTCATGCTGCCGGACTTTCTGATTCAGTTTCCGGTATTCCTGATACAGTTTATCTTTTTCCGCTGTTATCTGTTCATACTGTTTCCGCAGCTCCTTGTAGGGTGGAAGTTTCTTTCCATCTGTTTTCAGCGCATTTAAGTTCTTGACGGTGGCCTCATAGATAATCAATTCTGCTTGGTACTGCTTAGAAAATTCTGATGTTGTATCATAATACTTGACACTTCTACTTCACAGATTTATAAAAAAAGAAGTGAATTGGAGGTCGCAAAATGGCACAGAAGAAAGTTTATGATAAGGAGTTCAAAATTCAGGCAGTAAAGCTGGGAAGAGAAATTGGTTTTAGTGCAGCCGCAAAGGAATTAGGCATCAACGTAGATACACTGTATGGGTGGAACAAGCGCGCAAAAGACGCCAGACTGGATTTGGGACCAGGCACCCAGACGCCGGATACGGCTATGAGTCTCGCAGAGGAGGTGCAAAAACTCAGACAGCAAAACAGAGAACAAGCCAAAGAAATCGCTCGTTTAAAAGAGGAAAATGAATTTCTGGCGGAAGCAAGCGCTTTTTTCGCAGCGAGCCGTCGGAAGTCTGCAAAAAATTAAGAATGCAGTTTATTGATAGGAAGACCGAAGGCGGCACGATCAAAGGGAAAAAACAGCGATGGTGGCAGATGCCATGATAATGCCCGCTGTGAGGCGATGTGGGCGAGAATGAAGGAGGAACTTCTGTATAGCAGATATGATACAAAACAAATGACAATGGAAGAACTGAAAACTCTAATCTAAGGAAATGATTGGTGTCCTGAAAAAAGATGTCCAGAAACAGGAGAAGGAGCAAATCAATATCAAGAGCTTTATCGGCATAGCCAAGAAGTATACGGACATTCAAGAGCTGGACGCGACAATCTTACGGGAGTTTATCTCCAAGATTTATGTGTCTGCCTATGACCGGAAATCCAAGACCAGAGAAATCCAGATCGTCTACAACTTTATCGGTGCATTTGATTTTGACAGGGCAAAACTCAATACCAAGAACAAATCTAATAACACTTCTAACCTCGGAAACGAGGTCAAGTCGCCCCCACCCGTAAAACGGGTGGCTCGGGACGCGGGCTCTAAGCCCGCCCTACTTGGCCGCGCCTCAAGGCGCTGGCTTTCTCTTTCATGCTATGGGAAGTTTGCTGCGCATCCTTCCCATAGCTCCGTTCAAGCCACATTGCTATTGACTCGTCGCTGCCCCTAAAGGGGCCTTTGTACTACTCAGCCTTGACCCTTAAAAGGGTCTTCATATTCTTTCACACTGAGTTTATCTTGCATGATATCTGCTTTTTCCTGTTCTTGTATATACTTCTTTATCGTGGCTTCATTTAATCCGACCGTGCTCACATAATATCCTTCTGACCAGAAATGACGGTTCCCAAACTTATACTTTAAATTTGCGTGCCTGTCAAACATCATCAGGGCACTTTTTCCTTTCAAGTATCCCATAAATGATGATACACTGATCTTCGGCGGTATACTTACCAACATATGCACATGGTCTGGCATCAGATGTCCTTCCAATATCTCCACTCCTTTATAACTGCACAATTGTTTCAATATATCCCGCAAATCACTTTTGTATTGATTATAAACAATTTTTCTTCTATACTTAGGGGTGAAGACGATGTGATACTTACACATCCACTTCGTATGTGCGAGCGAATTCGTTTGCTTTGCCATGAAATCACCTTTCCTTTCTTTAATAGTGGCCTGAACACCTCTATTATAACGGAAAGGTGATTTTTTGTATAACTAACGTCGCGCACCCGCATAGCGGGTGGATTATATTTCGCACGTTTCCGTTTCTCTGTTGAGAAACTTCAACGTACTCAACTGGGTCTATCCGACCCATAT
>JADIMM010000085.1 GCA_017694795.1 Candidatus Gallitreponema excrementavium | reverse complement strand
GCCCAAGTATTAGGCATAGGCAGGAAGACTCTGCACAGAAAATTGATGGAAATGAATCTTGTTTCCGGGGACCCGGAAGAGGAAGAAGTGGAAACGTGATATAATAATGCCTTTGGCAAGGTTCATGTTATCGTTTTTCCGGAAAGATTAAAACGGGAATCTGGCATTTCAGAGCCATTGGTGTGATTTTTATTCTTCAAGTTTTTTTTCTGTATACCACAATTTGATTCTTCTGAAAGAGTTATTGATTCTACTGGTTTTTTCAGTTGCAGCCTCTTCTATTCCCTTGCTTCCGGAAAAATTATCAGGATGATACTTCTTCATAAGATTACGGTAAGCAGTTTTGCAATCTTCAAGTTCTGATCCCGGAGGCAACTCTAAAACATAGAAATCATTGAAGAGCTCGGAAGGAACTGGATTCAGCTTTTTTACCTTAACTTTCGGCCTTTCCCTCTGGACGGTATTACCGGCCCGCCTCAATTTAACAGGTTTAGGTTCTTCATTCAGGGGATCAGGAATACGGCTTTCAGTTTTTTTATCAAAAAAATTATTTACTTTGTAATTCTCATTAAAATATTCCTCATCATCAAGATAAGAACCCAAAATCCTGCCTAGTTTTTCATAGAAGTCATCCATAACACAATGTCAACCTTTTTTGCTCTTTGTAAGAGCATTCAATGTGTACTGAATCCACTCCTGGCTTTTTTCAAAGTAAGTTTTCTTTGAAGTTAAAAAGAACATAAGGGCCCTTTCATATTCACCTTTAAAAAAAGCGGTTTCACCAAGATAAAAATTCGTCCTTCCCACAGTATCCTCATTTCTTCTGAGGGATAAAAAGGCGGAAAGCTCTTTTTCAGCATTATTCCATTGCTGGTTTTTCAGATACGAATTAACAATGGACTGCAATGTATAATCTTCTCCAGAGGTTTTTTCAATCAATTCATTTGGAAATATATAAAGTTCAGGAATAAAAACCTCTTCATCGGCAACTGAATTTAAAAGAGGCTCAAGGGCTGAAACAGCCTCATCAGAAAGCTCTTTAGGCGGAATATCAGCATCATCCGACAAAGTCAGAAACGGAAGGGGGATATTCCTTGCAATATTAGGAACCGTATTCTCTCCGATTGAACCGGAAATCATTATGTAATCTTTTGTGGTATTGCTCCCCGGTATGAAAGATACATTTCCGGTTCTGACAGACTCTTCATCTATCAGACCATAGTAACAGGGAATCCCAGGAACAGGGTAATCCACAATGGGGGTTCCTTCATCATTGAAAATACCGATAATAACAGAATTTACCAGACTTGAACTATCGGTGAGGGGATTAACCGATCTGTATAATACAAGACGCCTGTTTTTACTGTCGGACTTATAAGAAATAATAACGGAATCATCCCTTTCCACTGCCTTAATTTCCGTAATTACGGCAGGTTTTTCCGGATATGGGGGCTGTATAAAAACCGCATCCTTCAGGCTGTTTTGGTTTTCCACAAAAACTCCTGTTTTTAAGTCCATATCACTCTTTGAAATTACAGCATAATAAGCCTCTGTTGTAAGTGGTGTACGGTCATAAAATTCGCAGGTTTCCCCGTCCTGGGTATAAATTGGAACAGCGGTGGACAAATCCTTTATCTGCCTGTTGTCCCTTAAAATAACAACCGGTTCACTAGGAAGAGAATTATTCCAGGAAAGATAGATACTGTTTCCCTTTACAGATGCAGTAAGTCCGGAAATATTTGATAGTTCATTTTTCTTTGCTCCGTCAGAATTTTGGGCAAACAACGCGGCCTGAAAAAAGACAAAAAAAAGCAGGAATTTAATATTTTTCATGACTTTATTTTCCTATAAAATTGACTATTTGACAAGAACTATCTATTGTCTTATTGTAGAAATATGTTTGTTTCAGTTGTTTTTGATTGTGGTGGAGAAGACTCTGCAAAGGATTTGGCTAATATACTGGGCCAATATGGTTTTGAAAAGGTCCAGAGAGCCTGTTGGGAATCCGCGTCCATAACTGCGGACCTGCTGGTTAAACTGAAAAAGGATATTGACAGGGTGACAGATTATTATGACAGCGTAAGGTTGTATCAGTTTCCACTTGATGACAACTTTAACATTACTATATTAAAGCAAAAAAAATGGCGGAGGATTGTGGTAAGGCCTCCCAAAACAAAATAAAGGTGTGTCGTTATGGTTGAAGATTATAAAAATGATGTGCAAAAATTAAAAAAGGATATTACTGCATTTTGGGGGCGTCTTTGACCCGGAAAAAATTGAATCTGAGATAGAGGAGAAAAACCGGCAGACACTTAAAGAAGATTTCTGGAATGACCGGAAGGCTGCCGAATCTTTAATGGCTGAAATTAAGACCCTTAAAGATAAAATAAACCCCTGGAAGGAACTTTTAAAAAAAGTTGAAGATCTTGAAGTTCTTTACGAAATGGCAGTGGAAGATTCTTCCATGGAAAGCGAGCTTTCTGAAACCGTTAAAAAGCTCCAGGAAGAGTACCATCGTCTTGAGATATTAAACAAACTGTCCGGTCCGGTAGATAAAAACGGGGTCTTTTTATCTGTTCACTCTGGGGCAGGTGGAACTGAATCCTGTGACTGGGCCAGTATGCTTATGAGAATGTACCTCCGCTGGTGCGAAAGAAAAGGGTTTTCTGCAAAAATACTTGACCACCTTGAAGCTGAAGGTGGAACAAAATCTGTAACAATTGAGATTAAAGGTGATTATGCATACGGTTACCTTAAAGGCGAGGCTGGAATACACAGGCTTGTAAGAATCAGTCCCTTTGATTCCCAGGCAAGAAGACATACTTCTTTCTCTTCGGTCTATGTTTTTCCGATTCTTGATGACAGCATAGAAATTGAAATCAAGCCAGAGGATTTAAGGGTTGATACATACCGTTCTGGAGGTGCAGGAGGGCAGCATGTTAACAAAACAGACTCTGCAGTCCGTTTTACCCACCTGCCGACAGGAATAGTGGTTTCCTGCCAAACGGAACGGAGTCAGATAATGAACCGTCAAAACTGTATGAATATGCTAAAAGCCAGGCTTTACGAGTACTACAAGGAAGAAAGGGAAAAGGAAAACGCTAAATTTTCCCAGGAAAAAAAGGATATATCCTGGGGAAACCAGATAAGATCCTATGTTTTTCAACCTTACACAATGGTAAAAGATCACCGGACAAAGTTTGAGATGGGGAATATTCAGGCTGTCATGGACGGGGATATTGATGGTTTTATCCAGGCATATCTTGCCTCAGATTGGAATAAGGGGGAAAGTTGAAACCGGAATGAGTAACAGTATAATCGTATGCGGATTTTCCCCGGCATTATCGGATTTTTTTGAACGCTTAGGACAAAAGAGAAATGTTAAAATCCATTTTTTTAAAAATTTGGAGCAGTTTCTCAAAAGTGAGGGAATATCCGGGAGAATCTTGTTTTATGATGTTTCATCGGACACCTCTGAAAAGGCTTCTGTTTTAAATGAGGTAAAAACAAGGTTTCCGGGAATATTTATAGTCCCTGTAACAGATTCAATTGGAAAGGACAAACTTGAGTGGGCAATAAGGCGGGGGGCTGCGGATTTTATCGAAAAGCCCTGTTCCCCGGATGATGTCGAAAACATTCTGGACATACTGGAGAGAGACTGTTGAAAAAGAAAAATCTTTTCTCCATGATTTTTTTTCTGTTTTGTACCGGAATGTATTGTAACAACCAATGGGTTTTGGCAGCTTCACCTTTTTCTGCAAATAACCTGCCTGAACACCAAAAGTCAACTGGATATCTGTTTCCTAAACTGCTTATGGAGAGATTCCAGGGTATTTCAACCCACGGATATTTACCTGAGGAGTTGGAATACCTGAAAAATTCTGATTTTAACAAAAAGAAACAGAATTTGGTTTCACAACTTCAAAACCTTTTGGAACAAAGAGATAAACTGGACTTTAACTTTGAAACCAGTCTGGAAATAAATAAAAAAAAAGGGGATATCGACTATAACATCTCGGAGAAAAGGAAAGAACTTGAAAAACTCATTGAAGAAAATGAAGAAACCGAATACCCCTCTCAAGCAGATATTGTTTTCTGGTCAAAATCTTCTACCGAAGGGTCAAATTTCCCCCTGTTGACTTTTACCGGCCCTGTTTCTACAGCTTTGAAGTCAAACTCCTTATCTGCCATCTTAACAGGTGACATAGAACCTATAGACGATTTTATACTGATAACTGTGAATTTGTATATCTATGGAGTAAACGAACCATACACATTTGAAGTAATTGGATCATGGGATAACCTGGATACAATGGCGGATGAAATGTCGAAAGAAATTATCCCTTTGCTTTTAGGCCAGTCTCCCGCTGTAATTTCCTTAGAGACAAATCCTCCCGATGCACAGGTTTATCTTGACGGGCAGCTTCTGCCTAAAAACAGGTTTTATCATTTCATAAGTGCAGGAAAACATACTATTTCTGCCGAATCAGAGAACCATTACACATCAACAATCGAAGCTGATTTTGAAAGTGGCAAAGAATATTTGATTTCCTGCATTCTTGATCCTTTGGAAAACCGTGAAATAAGTTTCAATACAGTGGTAAAAAAGGATAAAAAACCTGCAAGAATCTATATCGAAGGTGAGTATAAGGGATTGTCAGAAAATATTTTTACAGTTCCAGACTTTACTGTATTGGGATTTGCAAAAACAGAGGATAATTTTTTTTCATGGTTTTTGGTTGAACCGGGAAAGGAAAATTTCTACGATTTGAGCCTTAAAGAAAAGAATCTTGAAGAAGAAATTGAATCAAGACGGAATAAATTATATTGGTCGTTGGGGGCTTTTTATTTGTATCTCCCTATACCCATTTTTGTTTACTCGCAGTACAATAATCTGTATAATGCCTATGTTGCAGGATATCTGAGTGCTGATATGAACAATTATAATAAAATTGTTTCATGGCAGAGGGCAAGTATAGGTACTATCGGTGGGGCTGTCGTATTAGGTGCAAATCTTGGATATCAGATTGCAAGGTATATAATTACCAGCAATAAGGTAGCCCCTTCACGATTAAAGTAAAAGAGGTCTTTTTTATGTTAAAAAAATCATTTTCACAGAAATTAAAAGATTTTTTTTCCGGTTCTACGGAACTTACAGAGAATTTTTATGATGATTTATGCGATTCACTTATCGAGGGAGATCTGGGGCCCGGAACTGCCTATTCCATTGTGGAAGATCTGAAAAAAAAGGCCAGAACAGAAAAAATCCGTACCCAGGAAGAAGTTGTAAACAAATTAAGGGAAATTCTCTCCGGTTATTTGAAAACTCTTGACCTTTACCCTGAGAAAAACAAAACAAATATATATCTTTTATTGGGGGTTAACGGAGCAGGAAAAACAACAACATGTGCAAAACTTGCAGCTTTTTACAGCGGACAGGGAATTTCACCTGTTGTATTGGCAGCTGCCGATACTTTCAGGGCTGCGGCAATAGAACAATTATGTCTTCACGGTGATAAACTTGGAATACGGACTATTTCACACCAGCATGGCAGTGATCCGGGAGCCGTAATATTTGATGCCCTGGAATCTGTTAATTCAAAAGGAGGGGGGCTTGTAATAGCTGATACAGCCGGCAGGCTTCATACAAAAGAAAATCTCGTCAACGAGTTGAAAAAAATCATAAAAATCGCTGAAACAAAGGCTTCTCCCGGCTGTTGTAAAAAGATTATTGTTTTGGACAGTACCACCGGATTAAACGGGTTAAGACAAGCCGAAGTATTTAATGAAGCTGTAGGTTTAGACGGTATTATTCTTACAAAATATGACTCTACAGCCAAGGGGGGGGCGGCTTTTTCCGCAGGCAAAGATTTAGGTTTGCCGGTTATTTTTACTTGTTTCGGCGAAAAATACGGAGATATAAAAAAATTTGATGTGGCAGAATATGTTGAAGGATTTTTGTCCTAAGGCAATTTTTATTTTTCTTTTGTTGATGTCTGCGGTAGCAACGGAAAGTTTTCCAGTTGATTTGAAACCCTTCGATAATAAATCCGGTGAAAATCTTCAAAATGATTTTCATGAAGATTTTACCGGTGAGCAGGAAAACTTTACAATTTCAGAGGATTTTGAAACCTGGTTGAATGAAAATCTTGACGGATTGGAATCAGGTAATCCTGTATACGAAGACGGAAAACTTACATCAATTTCTTCTTTTTCCAATGGAGTGGAAATTTACAAGGAAAATTATTATTACGATAAAAAAGGTAATCCCATAATGTCAAAGATAACTTTTTTAGACGGTGATAATACCCGTTTTTCCATGGGAAAGGTTTCAGTTTCCGATGGTGCAGTATCCCGGGTTTCTTATTCCAATTACTTTACGAAAGATGAAAATCCATTAAGTGAATCTTCTGTGATTAATTATGATTTTAAGTCCAGGGAGACTGAAAATTATGTTTTTAGAAACGGAATTTTAACAGAGCTAAAAAAAACAGAATATCTTTCCGAAGAAAAGTACCCCTCTGTCGAAACAACTGATTATTATTCTGATGATTCAACATTAATAAAACAGATTGTTTCTACCAGAAATTCCCAGGGGTTAAAAGAAACGGAAACAACTGAATTCCCTTTGGAAAATAAAAAAAACATGACCCTTTATACTTATTCCGGAAATTCCAATTTAAAAGAACGTATTGACATATTTTATGAAAACAATGTACAGATAAAAAAAAGCAAGATAGAATATGAATTCAGTAAAGATAATCTTAAAAAAGAGATTTGCTACGAAAATGATAAACTTGTTTCTGAAATAAATTATATTAAAGAAAACGAATATGAAAAGATTATATACAGGAATAATAAACCAGTTTTAAAAGCCATATATTCCTCCGGAAAAAAAATCCAGGAAACAATATACAAAAATGATAATACTTCACAGGTGAGATATTAAAATTATTATGATTAAATTAAGGTGGATTTTATTTATTTCCAAACGATTTGCAACGGTTGACACAAAGGGTAGGTCAGCCGTAACAAATTATCTTTCAGTATTCGGAATTGGGTTTGGAGTTATGACACTGATAATAATAATGGGTGTTATGAATGGTTTTCAGTCGGGATTTATCAACAGTATCCTGGAAGTAAATTCATCCCACATAAGGATAGAAAAAAGCGGAAACAAACCAGATGAAGATATCCTTGGATTACCCGGAAAAATAAATGAAATTGTTTCTGTCCTGCCTGTTCTGGAAACCCAGACACTTATTGAGGGTGGAATAAGAAAAAAACAGCAGGGGATTGTATTGCGTGCCGTCCCGGAATTTCCCCTTACTATTGATAAAGGTCTTGCATCAGCAGTAACCGTACCACGTGGAGATTTTGATCTTGCTACGGAAAATTCTATTGTGTTGGGTTCTGAGCTGGCTTCATATTTGGGAGTTGCGATAGGTGATAAAATAACTATCCTCGCATTGACGGGTGGAACCGGAACGGATTTGTTCCCTGACAACTGTGAATTTACATTAAGCGGAGTTTTTAAATCAGGTTATTATGAAATTGATTCATCTTTTGCCTTTATAAATCTTAAAGATGCCGTAAATCTCTTTTATGGCGGGAACAGCAACACTATATACCCATTTGTTTACAATATAAAATTAAAAGATAAAAATAATGATTTAAAAGTTTTATCGGTATTGAAATCTTTGGAAACTAATGAATGCAAAATCCAATCCTGGAGGGAATATAACCGGGTGTTTTTTGGGGCATTAAAAATTGAAAAAAACATGATGCTGATTTTAGTTTTTATCATCTTTGTTGTTGTCTCAGTTAATATTTTCCACGGAATGCGCCGTTCCATATATGACAGAAGGGAAGAAAGCGGAGTTCTAAGGGCTTTAGGGGCTTCGCCATACGAATTAAGATTGATTTTTCTTCTAAACGGAATACTAACCGGAATTACAGGAACATTTATAGGCTTGGTTCTTGGTTTGCTGGTAGGTAATAATATTGCTTATGTATTCCATATGGCAGAATCTGTTGTAAACGGAATAATGTATTTTCTTAATATGCTGCTATCCGGGACTTCCGACGGAATGAACAGTTTTAAAATCTTTAATCCTGTATATTTTTATATGACAGATGTACATGTTGTTTTTTATTATAAAGAAATACTTTTAATCTCAATGTTTGGTATAGGCTCGGCTTTGGTTGCTGCATTAAGAGCCAGCAGGGATTTACTTGGCTTAAAGGCTGTGGAGGTTTTGCAGTATGAGTGATATTTTAATGATTTCAAATCTCGTAAAAAAATATGTTTCCGGAAATGAGCAGATTGCAGTTTTAAATAATATTACTCTAAATATACCGGCAGGAAAAAAAATTATTATAACCGGCAAAAGTGGTTGCGGAAAAAGTACCCTCCTTAATCTTATTGCCGGTCTTGACACCGTAACTTCCGGTTCAATAATTGCCGGAGGGAAGTACCCTGTTGATAAAATGAATGAAAATGAATTGACAAAATACAGGGCTGATTTTATTGGTCTTGTTTTTCAGTTCCATTATCTTTTGAAAGATTTCAGTACATTGGAAAATGTAATGCTTCCGGCTTTTATAAGCGGTACACCAAAAAAACAGGCTGAAGAAAAAGCTTCTGAGCTTTTGAATGAAGTTGGTTTAGGAAACAGACTTCATCATATACCCTCAAAATTATCCGGTGGAGAACGGCAGAGGGCTGCTGTGGCAAGGGCTTTGATTAACAATCCCACCTTAATACTGGCTGATGAACCTACGGGAAACTTGGATACAGAATCAGGGCTTGTTGTGGAAAATGTTCTTTTTTCGATTGTAGAAAAACACAAAAAAAGTCTGGTTTTGGTTACTCATGATATGAACTTGGCTTCAAGAGGTGATATCTGCTACGAAATTAAAGGGGGAGGAATTTACCCCAAAACGGAACCTTATCAGGAGAAATAAAGATGAATATAAAGTCAGCTTTTTTTGCAGCTTTCCGTTTTCTGGGAATAAGCAGAAACTCCTTTCAACAGCACTTTTGCACTTCCGCTTCTGTTGAAAATTCCAGGAAATCCCTTGTCGGAGCAATAGTGGGAATTGCCATAAGTCTTGTACCTCTTTTAGTCGTTCAGGTCGTAATAGACGGAATGATAAGCGGCATTACAGGAAGGATAATAGAGCTGTCATCTTACCATGCCCAGCTCATTGATTTCGGAAATTATGAGGATCCGGAATTCTATATCAGCGAAGCCGAAAGACTGGAAGAATTTGAAAATATTGTTTCTGCCGTTCCGGAAAAAAACGGGTTCGTTATTGCAGTAGGCCGGGAAGGCAGGCTTGGAGGAACTTTGAGGGCCGTAGAAGGTTCTTTTTTTGAAGACAAGGCTGTAAAAAAATATATGTATCCGGTAGAAGGCAGTTTGGGTTTCAGTAGCTCCCGTTCAATATTGGTAGGAAAAGAATTTTCTGAAAAATGCGGTGTAAAAACAGGAGACACGGTGAGGATTTTTTCCATGAAAAAAAACTCTCGGGGAATTCTTGTTCCTAAAATAACACCATTTATAGTTTCAGGAGTTTTTTCTTCCGGTTATCAGGAACTGGACGGTTTGTGGTTTTTTGTTCCGTTTGAGACAGGATACTCCGTTTTGGATAATGATTCTTCCCGCACACTTATAGGAATTAAAACACAAAATCCTTATAAAAATATTTCATCCATTGTTCAATTTCTCAGGTTGGAATCAAAATCAGGATTTTCTACTTATTCCTGGCAGGAACTCAACAGAAGTCAGTTTTACTCCTTTCAGACAACAAGAATGCTACTGATATTCATCATGATGTTGATTCTGCTTGTTGCTTCAGTAAATATTTCATCTGCACTTGTAATGATGATTCTTGAGAGAAGAAAAGAAATAGCAATCTTAAAAAGTACTGGAGCTTCTCCGGGATATATCAGCTTCGTTTTTATTTTAATCGGGCTGTTTGCAGGAATTTCAGGTGCTCTTATAGGAATTCCTGTCGGAGTAATTTGTGCTTTAAATGTCAATAACCTTATAAAAATCATTGAATTTGTCCTGAATTCATTCTTTAAATTTATAAATTTATTTAATGGTACAGGCGAATATATTCCACTTCGTCTTTTAGATCCGGCTTATTATCTTGAAGAAATACCGGTTCACATCAGCATTGAAAACCTGATTTTAATATTTACTGGAACAGTCATTCTTTCATTTCTTGTTTCAATAGTCCCCGGAATAAAGGCCGGCAAAGAAAAACCGCTTGAAATTTTACGGAAATTCTAGTTATGATTTATATATATGAAGTGTGATATATGCAAGGTGAGGGAAGCTGTTTTTTTTGTACAGGAAGTAAATAAAGATACTTCTATCGAATTGCACTACTGCGAGGAGTGTGCCTTAAAAAAGGGACTGTTAATTAACAAAAACAGCTCTCAAAATACAATAAAAACGGTTATGGCAAAAATTGCCGACAACTTTGAAAAGAATAATAACTCAGTCCGCTTATGCCGTTTTTGCGGTACAACAGAGAGTTCGGTTATTAAAACCGGAAAAGTGGGTTGTTCTTACTGTTATAATGTTTTTGCCAACTTAATTAGAAAAGATTCTATGGATAATAAGAAAATCCGGGTAAACGGAAACGGTAATACAGCCACTCCCCTGGATTCTAATACTGACATCCAGGATATAAAGGATACTGTTCTTACCGGGAAAATTGAAATTCTCCAGAAAAGGCTTGAGGAGGCTGTAAATACGGAGAACTATGAAGAAGCAGCTGTTCTTAGGGACAAAATCAACGAGCTTAAAAAGAATAATTTGTAACAGGTATCTTAGATGAATTTATTATCTACTGAAAATGAATGGTTCCGGAATAAGGGAAGCGACCAGGATGTTGTGATATCATCAAAAATTGAGATACACAGAAATCTCAGGGATTTCTTGTTTCCCGACAAACTTAACACTGAGGATTTGGAAAGGGTTAAATCACTGGTAATAGACGCCTTCAACAAAGTTTCCGATAACGGAAAATACGATTATGTGAATGTCGATCAGCTGGATCTGCAATCCAGGCGCATACTTGCTTCACAGGGCGTTTTTCTTCATGAAGACACCGGGAAAAACGGTTTGGGAGTATTTTTTTCCGGTATACCTGGTATTGAAACTGTTGTAAACAATGTTGACCACATCAGGATTACCGGAGATGCAGCCGGCCTTGAATTTTCAACTCTATATCCAAGGTTAAAGCATATAGAATCACAATTGGGTAAAAATCTTATCTTTTCCAGTTCCCCTGATATCGGTTTCCATACTGCCTTTTTAAAAAATTCCGGTACTGGTATCGTCTGTGGACTTTTTGTCCAATTGCCAGGCCTATATATGAGTGAAATGCTTGACAGAGTTATCAGGGATTTTCTCTCAAACGGACTGTCAATTGTTGGAAACTTTAAACAGGGAACAACCTTAACCGACGGCTATATTTATCAGATTAAATTCAACAATCCGGAGAGCTTTAATGATGATCAGGCTGTAATTTCCAAGATAAATGAATGTGCAGAAAAACTTATAAATTTAGAACGAAGCAGTTTAAATCATATAATTTCAAACCAGCCTGTTTTTTTAAAGGACAGAATATTAAAGGCGTATTATGTTCTTTCCAAGTCCTTGTTTATTAATTACGAAGAATTACTTAATCACCTTGCCTTTGCCAGGGTGGGAATTTATTCGGGCTGGCTCAAAGGTATAAAGTATTCAGATCTTACAAGCCTGATTTTTCTTACAACCACCGGACAACTTAAATTCGAACTCAATCTTCTTGGACGGGAAAAACTAGGCCTTGAAAAGGAACTCGTATCTGAGGTCAACATTCTTGACAGACTCCGGGGGGAGAAAGCAAAGTCAGTTTTTCAAAAGTGCAAAATCCTTATATAAAAAAGCAGGCTCCGGATTTTTAACCGGAAAACCTGCTTCCAACTTAACCAGTAAACCTGTCACCAACTAATACTTACTTTGCCATCAAATAATCCGCTATGGCTTGGTATGCAGGAAGGGAATAGGGATCATTGTATTTGTTTGCCGCCATCGGATTGGAGGAAAACCTCACAATTACCATTTCGGCTGTGGGATCTATGTAAATAACCTGGCCATGAACTCCCCTGGCACAATAAGCCTTGTTTTCATTATTGGTTATCCACCACATATTCCTGTAACTCCAGCCTTTAAGCTCCGGATGGTCACCTCTCTCAAAGACACCCAAATCACCCCCCCTGGTAATATCCTCAACTGCAGCTGCAGGAATAACCTGTTTTCTACCCACTTTTCCGTTGTTTCTCAGCATCTCCCCAAAGACTGCCATATCCCGTAAATTCAGATTAAATCCTCCTCCGGCAAAAGCTATTCCGGCCGGGTCAACCTGATAATAACCGTCATACTTTGCACCCATGGGAACCCAGATGAGTTCTGAAATCAGTTCCGTAATACTCTTTCCTGTTACCCGGGAAATAATCCAACCCATAACATCCGTATTAACTGTTCTGTAAGCAAAGGCCTGTCCGTGTTCATGTCCTGGCAGTTTTTGTACGGTTTGAAGGTATTCATAATAATCTTTAGGGCCCTGGTAATCTGCCGGCCTGAAAGGATTTCCTGCTGCTGTAAAACTCCATACCTCTGCATTGGGATCATTATAATCTTCGCTGTACTTGATGGCAGTTGTCATATCCATAACCTGCCTTACTGTTGCATCACCAAATCCGGACTTTGCCAACTCAGGTACATAATCTGAAACCAGTTTATTTTCATCAATTACACCTTCCGCAATAAGTATAGAACCCAAAGTTCCTGTAAATGATTTGCTTACAGACATTGCAGCGTGAATTCCATCCTGTTTTAATCCGGCAGGATATTTTTCATAAACAATCTTACCTTTATGGACAACAATTATGCCGTCCACATAATTTTTGTCCAAAGATTGTGCTATTGTCATCGGTTCCGTTTCTCCTGTGGGTATAAAAGTAACCGAATCAATTCCGTCGTCAATTTTGGTTTTGAAAGTAAAATACTTCTCTTTGGCAGCCCTTACTTCTCTTGTAGGGTTAAACTCCCTCATGTGGTTAACGCTGTACCTTAGAGCCGGAAATGTAAAAAAAGAGCCGTCAGCTGCAGAAATTATCTTATCTTTTTCCGGCGGAAAGCCCTTCATCCAACCCATTTTATCAGGATCGGAATCTTTTGCATCCAATACGTTTTGTGCAATCAGTCCTGTCATACAAAATCCAACTGTGATTAATGCTAATATTTTATTCATAATCACACCTCCTTACTAGAAAGCTAATTCTTAATTCATTATAAGTCAAGGAAAACATTTCTTAAATAATTAAGCAACTTTTAGTGATGGCAATTCAAATATAAAAAGAATACCTGTAAAATCAATCTCATGCTGTAACTACAGATTGTTTTTTTGTGTTTCCATTAAGATAATTATATATTATAATAATACTCTAAAGGGAGGAAAAAGTGATAAGGAATTTTTCCCAGAACGCACATAGAATACTTACTGTTTTTTCTCAGGAAGAGGCAGCCAGATACGGCTCTGTTCAGGTGTATCCGGAACATATTTTTATTTCCATTCTTAAATTTATTGGTTCGGAATCATACCGGATGCTTGATATTCTTGATATTCCAAAAAAAACTTTATTTTCCATTCTGGAAACTTCGATTCAATCTTTACCCAAGGGAAATGTAATCGGTGATGTTCCTTTTTCCCTGAGGTTAAGGTCTTTACTCAATCTTGCAGCTTTTGAGTCCGGGATTACCAGGAGAACTGTTATTGAATCAGGGCACCTTCTTATTGCCCTGGCAAGGGAAAATGACTCGGTTGCTTCAAATTTTTTCAGAGACAGAGGTATTAGCATCGATAAGTTGAGGAGTGTACTGGTTTCACTGGAGCCTGAGCCTGAAATGAAGGGGGTAATTAACGTAAAACCAGGGGAAGACTCTCCCCATAACACCAGAAATGTCCTTGAAGAATACACACGGGATCTTACCCAGGAAGCTGCTTCAGGCAGACTTGATCCGATTGTTGGCCGTAAAAGTGAGCTGACCAGGATTATTCAGGTTTTATCAAGAAGGACAAAAAATAACCCGGTTCTTGTAGGTGATCCGGGAGTAGGTAAGACTGCCATTGTAGAAGGACTAGCACAGTTAATAGCCAATGACGATGTTCCCTCTGTTTTGAGCGGAAAGCGGATTTTGGTTCTGGACCTAGGAGGTCTTTTGGCAGGAACAAAGTACCGGGGGGAATTTGAGGACAGGTTGAAAAAAGTTATAAAGGAAGTTTCCACCCTGAAGAACATTATTGTTTTTATTGATGAAATACATACGATTATTGGCGCAGGAAATGCAGAAGGGGCCCTTGATGTTTCAAATATGCTAAAACCGGCACTTTCCCGGGGAGAATTCCAGTGCATAGGGGCAACAACTTTAAGTGAATACCGAAAAGTTTTTGAAAAAGACGGTGCATTGGAACGGAGATTCCAGAAGGTATTAGTTGATGAACCGGACACACTGGAAACTCTTGTTATTTTAAACGGAATAAAGGAAAAATATGAAAAATTCCATAATGTGGTTTTTTCGGAAGAAGCAATATCCGCAGCGGTCCAGCTTTCTTCCAGATATATGCCTGACAGATTTATGCCTGATAAAGCAATTGATTTGTTGGATGAGGCCGGAGCCTTTGTTTCTATTCAAAATGATAATAAATCCCCTAGACTTTCAGAAGTAAGGGAGGAAATTAAAAGACTCAACGAAATGAAGAAAGAGGTTGTTGCTGTCCAGGATTATGAAGATGCTGCTGAAATCCGTGATAAACTGAAACAGTTGCAGGAAGAATCTCGGCAGCTCACAGAAGAGTGGAAAAACAGGGAAAATAAGACTCCGGGTCTTGTAACACAGGATGTGATGCTTAGGATTGTTTCTGATACAACAGGCATTCCCCTTGAAAAAAACGAATTGGAAAATATAAGGCTTGCCGAAACAGAAAAAATCTTAAATCAGGTTGTTATTGGGCAGGAACAGGCTGTAAAGGTGATAGCTTCTGCAATACGCAGGTCAAGAGCCGGTTTTTCATCTCCTGACAGACCTGTCGGTTCTTTTTTGTTTCTTGGTCCTACAGGGGTAGGTAAAACTCTTCTTGCAAAAGAACTGGCCCAGTTTTTATTCCATGATTTTAAGAAAAATCTTATCAGGATTGATATGAGCGATTACATGGAAAAACACAATGTTTCAAGACTTGTAGGTGCCCCTCCAGGGTATGTGGGGTACGATGAGGGAGGTCTTTTAACTGAAAAGGTTAGAAGGCAACCTTATTCTGTCATTCTTTTGGATGAAATTGAAAAGGCCCATCCTGATGTATTCAATATTTTGCTCCAGATTCTCGAAGAAGGTGAACTTCAGGACAGTCTCGGGCATACTGTAAATTTCAGGAATACCGTAATAATAATGACCAGCAATGCCGGTTCCAGGGTAATAACCACCCACGGAAAAGCCGGATTTACAGACAGGGATGAAGGTCTTTTGCCTTATGATGAAATATATACCAATGCAAAATCAGAAGCCGAGAAAATTTTTTCCCCGGAGTTCCTTAACCGCGTTGATGAACTTGTTGTTTTTGAACCTTTAAAACCCCATAGCATGTATAAAATAGTGGAAAATGAACTCCAGAAGCTCTTTCAGCGCGTAAGCACTCAGAATATAACCCTTTCAATAACTGACAAGGCAATGGAACAGCTTGTAAATGACAGTTACAGCGATAAATTCGGGGCAAGACCTTTAAGAAAGGTTTTAAGGGAGCAGTTGGAAGATCCTTTGGCTATAGGGTTGATTACCGGAGAATTTTCCCAAGGCGATAAGCTTGAGATGGATTTCATCAGAGGAAAATTTACAATACAGCCATTGGAACACAAAAACGGAATCTTACAAACTGTTGAATGATTCATTTGTTTTAATGCTTTGATTTGATTGTATATTTTTTCCCTTTTTAATATAGTTTGTGTATATTATCAGATTAAAAAGGATGCTAGATATACTATGGAACTTTCTCTTTTCGGGCAAAAATTTACTTCTAAATCAGGTATTTTGCAGCTTATGGATGATTTGGGCAAACCCTTGCCACCGGACGTGCCGGCTTACCGTCTTGGAGGTGGTAACCCAGCCAGAATACCTGAAATTGAAAAAATCTTCCGCAGGGAAATGTACAGGATACTTGAGGACGGAGATAATTTCGAAAGGACTATAGGCTGTTATGATTCCCCACAGGGCAGGGAAAGCTTTTTGACAGCGATGGCACGCCTTTTAAGTCTTAAATTCGGTTGGAAAATTGGCCCGGAAAATATAGCGGTTACAAACGGAAGCCAGTCAGGTTTTTTTTATCTTTTTAATATGTTTTCAGGAAGTACCGGTAAAGGTAAGAAAAATAAGATCTTGTTCCCTTTGGTACCGGAGTATGTAGGTTATGCTGACCAGGGGATTGAGCCTGACACCTTTGTTACGCTTCCGGCAAAAGCCGAGTATTACGAAAACAATACATTTAAATATTTTATAGATTTTCAACTTTTGGAAGATTATTTGTCAAAACACCCGGAAATTTCCGCCCTCTGTGTTTCAAGGCCTACAAATCCTACTGGTAATGTACTTACAAATGAAGAAATAGTCCGGCTTGCAAACACGGCAGAAAAATTCGGAATTTATCTTATGGTAGACAATGCATACGGAACACCCTTTCCAAATATAATTTTTAATGAATCACAACCATATTGGGATCCTTCAGTTATTCTTTCTATGAGTTTATCTAAAATCGGCCTTCCTACAACCAGGACAGGTATAATAATTGCAGAAGAAAAAATCATAAAGCTTTTATCTGCAGTAAATTCAATCATAGCATTGGCTTCAACTTCTATCGGACAGGCTATCGCTGAAAATCTTGTACTGTCAGGGGAAATTTTAAAAATTTCCAAGGAAATAGTGCAGCCGTTTTATCAAAACAGGGCAATACAAACAGAAAAATGGATTAGGGAAATTTTTAAAGACCGCAACTGGATGCTCCACAAAAGTGAAGGGGCTATTTTTCAGTGGTTAAGACTTTGCGATATGCCATTTACCTCATTGGAATTGTATAAAGAGTTAAAAAAACACGGTGTAATTGTTGTTCCGGGGGAATATTTCTTTTTCGGTGAAGGTGGAATAAACCATGAACATTTGCACCAGTGTATACGGATAAATTATTCAGGTCCCCAAGATGAAGTTTATCAGGGACTAAAAATTATTGAAGAAGTCAGCCGTGCAGGAAATTCCTGATGGATAGTTTTTATTGACACTTTTAAAATAATTGTCTATCATAAGTATGACAATTTGCTAAACATTTGTCATAATGGAGTTGTGTATGACGTACAATATCGAAAAACAGCACGAAAAAGGAAAACTTCATGCTATCGAGCGTATAAACGCTTTGCTGGACAAGGATTCTTTTGTGGAAATTTATGCCGAAGCAAGGCATAATTGTTATGAATTCGGGATGGATAAAAAAGACATTCCTTATGACGGGGTTATTACTGGCTTTGGAACAATCAATGGCCGGAGAGTTGCAGTTTATTCCCAGGATTTTACGGTTCAGGGTGGTTCCCTCGGTAAAATGCACGGAGATAAGATTGCCGAGATTATTTCAAAAGCAATTGAGTGTAAATGCCCCGTAATCGGTATAAACGATTCCGGAGGAGCAAGAATCCAGGAAGGGGTAAATGCCCTTGCCGGATACGGGAATTTGTTTTATCAGAATGTAAGGGCTTCGGGGCTTATTCCGCAGATTTCAATAATTGCCGGGCCTTGTGCCGGAGGTGCTGTTTACTCACCAGGGTTAACAGATTTTATTTTTACAATCGACAAAATAAGCTATATGTTTATTACAGGTCCAAAAGTTGTAAAAAGTGTTATGTTTCTTGATATTTCCGAAGAAGATTTGGGTGGCGGAATAATCCATTCCCAAAAGAGTGGTGTAAGTCATTTCAGGTGTCCTGATGAAAATGACTGTTATACGAAA
The DNA here is from genome assembly GCA_017694795.1 of Candidatus Gallitreponema excrementavium. GTDB lineage: Bacteria > Spirochaetota > Spirochaetia > Treponematales > Treponemataceae > Gallitreponema > Gallitreponema excrementavium. Next base: position 45,171 of record JADIMM010000085.1, on the reverse strand, counting down.
GTAAGGAAACTTTTGGATTACATACCGCACTATTACGGCGATGTTTTAAAACCTGCAGGAAAAGTTGCCTACGATGCAAAAAAGAAAGTCAGGGAAATTAAGGAAATTCTTCCTGAAAGGAAAACCCAGGGCTATGATGTAAGGAAACTTATTGAAGCCCTGACAGATGACGGCAGTTTTTTTGAAGTTGCAGAAGAATTTGCACCTAATGTTTCTGTAGGTTTCGCAAAAATTGAAGGAAAGTCTGTGGGAATCATTGCCAACAATCCGTCCGCTTTGGGTGGTATCCTGAACTGTGATGCAAGTGATAAGGCTTCCCGTTTTATAAGGTACTGTGATGCCTACAATATTCCGTTGCTTACCCTGGTCGACATTCCCGGGTTTGTCCCCGGACCGGAGGAAGAACAGAAGGGTATTATCAGACACGGGGCAAAGCTGATTTATGCTTATTCGGAAGCCACTGTGCCTAAGGTGACTGTAATAACAAGAAAGGCATATGGCGGTGCATATATTGCAATGTGTTCTAAACATCTTGGTGCTGATTTTGTTTTTGCCTGGCCAACTGCAGAAATTGCCGTTATGGGTGCCGAAGGTGCAATTCAGATTCTTTATGCAAAGCAACTCAAAGACCCATCCCAGGCCCAGATGGTTCAGGAAAAAACAGAGGAATATAAAAATACTATTATGACTCCGAAAATTGCTGCAAAGCAAGGGTACATCTCAGGGATTATAGAGCCGGAAGAAACAAGGGGAAAGATTCTTTCCTGCTTTAAGTTTCTTGAAGAAAAACGCGATACAGCCCAACCCGAGAAAAAACACGGAAACATTCCTCTTTAATAAAAAATCCCGGGGGATTTTTCTGCAAAATCTTCCCGGGAATTATTTTTTCTGCCGGTATTCCACGGATACAAGTATTTATTCAACCCAAATTACCCAGTTGAAGGTACTGGAATTCTTTGCCAAGTCTACAAGTTCTATAGAAACAGTGTTTTTCCCAGGTCTTAACAGTACGCTGCCTATCTCTGTTCCTTTACCGGAATCGGGTTTTATTTTTATGTCTGAGTCCGCGGAATAGTAGAGTATTCCGTCTTTCTCTTTCAGGGTTTCAGACCTCATCTCACATTTTTCCTCACCGTTTACAAAAAAAGTAGTTTTGTAAACAGGCATCCTCACGCCAGGACGTCCTATAGTATCATACGAAGAAACATAAATTTTGTACTCTCCGGGCCTGATTCTTCTGTTTTGGTATACCGTGTAGTCCGTTCCCTGTGAGCTTGTAAGCATAAGGGAATCCAATGCCGGACGGCTTTTGTCCTGGATTTCGGGCAAGAGCAGGAGTGGATTCAACTTTGCCTTTTGTATTGTATCAATAACCTGAAAAAGTAAATCCCCGGGATTACCAAAAGCGGAACTTCCGGTTCTTGCGATGGTTGAACCTGACTGGATGTTATCGAATTCAATAACCGAGTTTTCCTCAAGATTCCCGTATACTGATAACAGTCCGTTGTCATGGGCAATAATAATACTGTTCCCCATTGCTGAAGGAAACCCGAATCTTTTTTGGAATTTCATCAGTAAAAAACCATGCCCTGAAGCCCTTACACTTTCTGAGTCAGAGTAGGTTATACCACGTTCAATTTCATCATACATGGTTTTACCCAGAACAGAATCCATAACCCCATCTGAAGGGATTTCAAGGGAAAAAACCGGTACAATAAAAATTACAAATAGAAAATATATAAAGGCTTTTTTCATTACTGCTCCAAAAGATTTATTTTGCTTAAAGTTTTATCGATTCCAAGGTAAATCGAATTACCCCTTTGTATTAAATAAGAATCGTTACAACTGAATTTTGTTTCAGCCAAAAGATAATAAGGATTTTCGTAAATCGAAACTATATTTTCACCATCTCCGGTTATTGAAAGAACAGCTGTGAGATTGCTGTTATCAGTTCCTATATACGCAACCCTTCCTTTTACCGGTATTATATGCACTTTTTTTGTTTTTAACGAAACAACCCCCAGTCCTTCTGCCCTCTGGTAATATACATAGCCGGAATCATTATCAAACTGTACCAATAGATTCGTCTTTATATCCTGGGAAAGATATTCGTGGTGTATTATCTTATATTGCTTGTCTTTTATACTTATTAAGATAAATCTCTGATTTTCTACACCTGAGATACATGCCGCATACCTGCCGTCGGAACTTATGGCGGCACCGAAAATCAAGGGATATTGGCTTCCACCCGGAATAAACGAAAAAACCGTTTCGCCATTTTTGTCTATGTACGTAAGCTGTCCGTTACTATAACCAAGTATTGTTCCGCTTTCAGAGTCATTGAACGCAGTTATTACATCCGAACTTTGTCTTTCCCAAACAAGATTCCCCTGAAAATCGTATGCTGCAACAGAATCACCCCCCGGGGAAAAGATATAGATACCATAATCCGTAATAAAAGGAAACCCACTGTCTTTAATTGAAACCGAAAGTTTACCGTCTGTACCGTAAAAATCCGACTTTATCTGGGTCTGTGAATAAAGACAATACAGATTATTTCCAACTGTGCCATCGTATGCTAAATTCTGCCTGTTAACCAATACACCGCTTCCGGTAACAAACCCCAAAGTGTTTCCAATCCGGAATGGTATAAGTTCATCGCCAACCCCCGGTTCTTTTTCAGGGAGAGGGGAGAGCTGACTGGAATAAATATCAATTGTCCATTCAGGTTTGAAGGAAAGCTCCCGGTTAAGAGGCCTTACAGCCACAAACAGATATACAACCAGGACACACAAAACAATAATCAAAATGTATTTAAAAATTTTTTTTGCATTCATAATACCGTGTTATAATATCATGTATTGCTTGTGTTTGCAATAAAACTTTGTACAGGATTGATGTATGAAAATTGACTGCGAAGATATTAAACTTTTTCAAATTGCCTTGGAAGCTTCTAAAAATGCTTATGCCCCTTATTCAGATTTTCCCGTCGGAGCTGCCTTGGCAACCGGAAACGGGATTTTTACAGGCTGCAACGTTGAGAACCGTTCATATGGAGCTGGAATTTGTGCTGAAAGGACAGCCATTGTAAAAGCTGTTTCTTCTGGGTGCAGGGATTTCAAGGCCCTTGCCGTAGCAGCTCCAAAAAGCCCGGATCCGGTAAGTCCCTGCGGAATATGCAGGCAGGTAATATCGGAATTTTGTAACGATGATTTTCCCGTAATATTCGGAACATCGGAAAAAGAACTTATCAAAGTTTCAATAAGAGAGCTTTACCCTTTCAACAGCCTGGAAAAATTAAAAGACCTGTAAATTATGCCTGTTGAATATAGGAAACTCTTGACATATCATAACATTTGATACAAAATATTATTAAATAAAACAATTGAAAAGGAAATTATTGGATGGAAGATGATATACTGACAATAGAAGAGGTGGCAAAGTATCTGCGGGTTTCAGAACGTACTGTCTACGATTGGGCACAAAAGGGTGAAATTCCTGCGGGAAAAATCGGTACAGTCTGGAGATTTAAGAAAAGCGAAATCGAAAAATGGGTAAACGACAGGCTTGCCGTAAATAAAACACCCCAAAGTCTCCAGACGGTTCAGATTCAGAATATTCTTTCCCCGGATAGAATCGTTTTTTTAAACCATTCTACAAAAAGAGATGCCTTGGTTGCCTTGGCCGGTACATTGAGTACGGCACCTCAGATTAAGAACAGTCAGGAATTGGAAACAGAGATCCTCAAGAGGGAAGAGCTTATGTCAACAGCAATTGGGCGTGGTATAGCAATTCCTCATGTCAGGTTGTCTTCTGTAACGGATTTAGTCATGGCAGTAGGAATCTGCAAGTCAGACATAATCGACTTCCAGAGTATTGACGACGAGCCTGTCAGAATTCTTTTCATGATTGCCGCAGCTTACAACCAGCATGCCTACTATCTCCAGACCCTGTCCTTTATCAGTACCAAGTTGAAAAATAAGGAACTCAGGGAAAAGCTTTTGGAGGTAACGGAACCGGTAGAGGCTTACAACCTTCTACTTGAATATTAACGGGTATTCGACCGTACCGGAGACAGGTATTTACGACTCCGGTTTAATTTTTTTAAGAATGTCAAGCCTGAAACCTGACCGGTTAACAGGCTTTTTTTATAACATTCCTGGAAAAGAAATTCCTTTCCAGGCGGTAATTTCAGACTGTTCAGAATCAATAAGTCCCAGATCCACCTTTGCAGTTGTTTCCCCCACAAGATATTTTTTCCCGTTAAAGGGAAACCTTGCACCTGTTCCCTGGACATCTACGGCAACAAGTGAATGACTGAATTCCTTTGAAAGCATCATAATTCCGTCGATGTTGTTTTGATGCAGGATAGCTAAAAAAAGAATACACCTTGTGTCACAGTCACCCTTCATTTTGCAAAGGGATTCGGGAATGTTGATAAAGTCACTGGAAGTTACCCCCCTCAGATATTCAAATTCCTGGATAAAAGCCAGGAGTTTTTGTGAAAATTCGTAGTCGGAAAGAATGCTCCCTTTTTCAAACCGGAACAGGTTGCCTATCACAAAAGCCCCGTCGCTGATTCTTGAAAAGGCATCTTTATAAATAAATCGGTAATACCTTTCCCAGGCTGAATACAATAGGGGCGAAGAACCATATGTTTCCAAAAGTCTGAATTCCCGTTCTATAACACTTTGATTTGCTTCAGCACTTTTTACAGGCATTTTGAAAGACAAATCCTTTCCCTTTATATTTATTTTTACATCATAATAACTATCCATAGGGAATTCTTTTGTTGTCAGGGGCCCAGGATAAACCAAATGTTTATCCTTTACACAAACGGAATCCAAAATTGAATACATAAAATCATTGTAATCATCTGCCCAATATGATTCACAGTAAGCAAGAACAGTAAAAAAGCCTTTTTTACCTTCGAGGGGAACAGTGAGGCCTGCACCTTTATAATACGACTTATCTGCTGTTCCCGGATTTACAGGAAAATACAAATTGCCAAAGCAGCATTCAAAACCGTCCCATTCAAAAACTTCGGTTTCCGTACCTGTATTGCCGAGACTTTTCAGTATACTTTTTAATTCCCCGGAACTGTTTTCTGTTTTTTCTGATACCAATGCAATTACATCCAGGGGAACAACAGAACTTGAAAACAAAAATCTTTTTCCGTCAGAAGAGGCCTCTCTTAAAATAAATCCTTCCGGTAAATCGATTAACCATAGCCCCCCCGGTTCCTGCACATATTCTCCATAAACCAGTACCGGGAAAAAAAGAACAGCAATTGCAATACATAAAAACTTAATAAAATTCCTCATAAGATAAACCCCTGTTGAATTATAACACCATAAAGAAAGAAAGGTCACAAAAATTTAACATTGACATCAGTAAATCAAAAAAATATACTCCAGTTATCACAATATTAAAGATTTTTAAGGGAACTTTTTTTAAGTATTTAAGGTAATTATAGATGAGGAATTACACTGTCTTGTTTGAAAATCAGGATATTATTGCAATTATAAAACCCTGCGGAGTGGCAGTACAGGGCGGGGCAGGGATTTCTAATCCGCTAATTGATGATATAGACAGAATTTATTCAAAAAAACACTTTTTAATCCACAGACTTGATAAAGACACTGAAGGGATTTTAATAGTCGGGAAAACCAGTACAGCCGCTGCCAAATATTCAAAAATTCTAAATTCACCGGAAACAAAGAAAGAATACATAGCCCTTGTGTCAGGAAATGTGGAATCAAGCAGCGGAATAATTAAAATTCCCTTGGAAAAAGATGGAAGGCTTGTAAATGCAGTTTCCAAATATAAGGTTCTGGAAAAAAAATCAGACTTTACGAAACTTGCTGTATCTATCGAAACAGGAAGAATGCACCAAATCAGGATTCATATGGCAAAAGCAGGTCATCCCATTATTGGTGATGATAAATACGGAAACTTTAAACTCAATAAGGAACTGAAAAAAAACATGGGGGTTAAGAAGCTCATGCTGGCAGCAATAAAACTCGAATTGTATATATCCCCGGCAGAAAAGAAGATATTTACCTGTCCGGTTCCGGAACATATTCTTTCTTTTTGGAATAAATTGTAAGCTTAATATAAACCTAAAGGTTCTCTATCTTGCTGTTTTTTTTTTACTATAGTAAAATCAGGTTACTTTTATAGACATAACAGGATTGTTTTTGATTTCATGATGAACAAAAATGAAGATTTCAACAAACAGGATAAATTGATAATTGCCGGTGCCAGGGAACATAATCTTAAAAATATAACTCTGGAGCTCCCACGGAATAAGCTGATTGTTATTTCAGGGCTTTCAGGATCCGGAAAAAGTTCCCTTGCCTTTGATACGATTTTTGCCGAGGGGCAAAGGCGTTATGTGGAATCCCTGTCTTCTTATGCCAGACAGTTTCTCGGCAGAATGGACAAGCCGGATATTGACTACATAGAAGGTTTGTCTCCTGCCATATCAATAGAGCAAAAAACCACCCACCGGAATCCCCGGTCTACAGTAGGTACTGTAACGGAAATACATGATTATTACAGGCTTTTATATGCCAGAATCGGACATCCCCACTGTCCTATATGTAACAGGGAAATTTCAGAGCAGAGTACAGACCAGATTATAGCTTCGATTTTAACCAGGAAAGAAGGGACAAGGGTTCAAATACTTTCCCCGGTCATAAGGGGAAAAAAAGGTGAACATCAGAAAATAATCGATGATGCGTTAAAAGCCGGCTTTACACGGGCTAGAATTGACGGAATGTTTGTTTCCCTCGAAGATAAGATTTCCTTGGACAAGCAAAAAAAACACACAATTGAAATAATAGTAGACAGGCTTGTTATTTCCGAAACAGTAAGGAAACGCCTTGCAGAATCAGTTGAAACAGCCCTTAATTTCGGTAACGACATAATGCTGGCTGTTTTTCAGGAGATAGAAGGGGAAAACAAACCTGTAGAAAAAGAGGTTTTTTTCTCAAGAAAAAACGCCTGCCCAGACTGCGGCTTTTCCATGCCTGAACTCCAGCCGAGAATGTTTTCGTTTAATAATCCATTTGGAGCCTGCCCGGAATGTACCGGGCTTGGACAAAAGCAGGAATTCGACTTTAACCTCATAATCCCTGATATGAATAAATCCTTTGAAGAAGGGGGGCTTGCCCCCTATAATCCTGATTCTGCATGGAACCGCTCCCGGCTGGAAGCCGTTGCAGATTATTATGGTTTTTCGCTTAAAACCCCATTCAAGGATTATACAAAAAAACAATTATCACTTCTGTTTGATGGTACCCCTGATGAAATAGAATATTATTATGAAAACCGGCAGGGTACCGGACATTTCAAATACAGGCAGAAATGGCCGGGTATTTACAGTGATTTAAAAAGGAGATACCAGGAGAGCTTTTCGGCTGCACAAAAAGAAAAAATCGAATCATATATGTCTGTAAGTCTTTGTTCTGCTTGTGGTGGAAAAAGGTTAAAGCCGGAGGCTCTGGCTGTTACAGTAGGCGGAAAAAACATCTATGATTTATGTTCTCTTTCCATAAGCGAAAGTCTTGATTTTTTCAATAACCTTAACTTGACAGAGACAGAAAATAAAATTGCCGACCAGATACTAAAAGAAATAAAGGCCCGGCTTACCTTTCTCATAAATGTGGGATTGGATTATTTGACTTTAAACCGCAGTTCAGCAAGTCTTTCCGGTGGTGAATCCCAAAGAATCAGACTTGCAACCCAGATTGGTTCCAGCCTTGTAGGGGTTTTATACATTCTGGATGAACCGTCTATAGGTCTACACCAGCGGGACAATCAAAAACTTATTGATACCCTGCTTTATTTAAGGGATTTAGGTAATACTCTTATTGTGGTGGAACATGATGAGCAGACCCTTAGAACAGCAGACTGGATTGTTGACATAGGTCCCGGAGCCGGAATCCACGGAGGAAATATTGTTGCACAAGGAACACCGCAGGAGGTCATGAAAGTAAAGGAAAGTCTTACAGGACAGTATCTTGCAGGTACCCTGACCATGGACATACCTCCAAAACGGAGGGAAGGAAACGGCAAATCTATTTTTGTGAAAGGGGTAAAAGAACACAACCTGAAAAACATTGATATTGAGATTCCTCTTGGAAAATTTACATGTATTACGGGAGTTTCCGGTTCCGGTAAATCAACTTTTCTTCAGGATGTGTTTTATCCACTTCTGTCAAATAAAGTTATGAGGACTTCCCTACCGGTGGGGAAATACGACAGTGTTTCCGGTTTAAGGGAAATTGACAAGGTAATCAATATCGATCAAAGCCCCATCGGCAGAACCCCAAGATCTAATCCGGCCACTTATGTAGGGGTCTTTACCGGAATAAGGGATTTATATGCTTCTCTTCCTGAGGCTAAAGCAAAAGGTTATAAACCCTCAAGATTTTCATTTAACGTGAAGGGAGGAAGATGTGAACATTGCCAGGGTGACGGAACTCTCACAATCGAGATGAATTTTCTTCCTGATGTGTATGTAACCTGTGATGTCTGTAACGGAAAGCGTTTTAACAAGGAAACCCTGGAAGTAACTTACAAGGGAAAAAGCATTGCTGATGTTCTTGATATGACAATAGAAGAAGCTTCATCCTTTTTCTGTTCTATCCCCCACATTGCCAGAAAACTGGATACACTTCTTTCCGTCGGATTGGGGTATATTAAACTTGGTCAATCTGCCCTTACCCTTTCAGGAGGTGAAGCCCAGAGGGTAAAGCTGGCAAATGAACTTTCCAAAAGATCCACCGGGAAAACCATGTTCATACTGGATGAACCTACAACAGGGCTTCATTTTGCAGATGTTAAACAGCTTATGGCGGTAATAAACAGACTGGTTGATCAGGGAAATACAGTTGTAATGATAGAACACAATCTGGATGTTATTCTGCAGGCAGACAATATAATTGATTTAGGCCCGGAGGGCGGGGACAGAGGGGGGACAATTGTTACTATAGGAACACCGGAGGAAGTCGCAAAGTGTGAAAAGTCTTACACTGGTTACTATATCAATGAAATGCTCCAGTCAAAGAAAAAGACAGGGAAGTAATACTTTGAAACTATCAAAAAATAAAGTTTTAATCTTGTTTTTGCTCATCTCAAGACTTTCTTTTTCACAGGAACAGCTTTCTCCAAATGAACAGGAGGGCAGTGTAGTCGAAAATACAGAAATCATTGATAAAAATCAGGAAGAAAGCACTGCAAAAACAGCTGACGAAAAACAGGAAAATACAGGAGAGATTACAAGGGGACAGCTTGAAAATGCCACACGGCTTCTGGATATTAAAACCTCGTCATACTCAGATCTTCTTGATATGTGTTATCAGCTCGGAATACAACCCCAAGGTGATATAGAGGCTTTAAGAAAAAAGGTGGCTGAATATTACGGACTTGACCTTAATTCCGTAATAGGCGGGGCAGTTTCCAAGGATGCAAAGAAAATAACCATACAGTCGGCCCAAAGGACAGAATATGTATCTGCAAAAACTGAATCTGACGAAGAGATTATCAGTTTGTCCGGCAATGTGCTGATTTCTATAAGCGAAAATAACAAAAAAAGTACAATAGAAGCACTGGATATTTTATTTAACAGAAAGTCCAATATTCTATTTGCAAGGGGAAACATAAAATTTTCCCAGGAAGGCTCAAGCGGTGACACCAAGGTATTCACCGGAGAAGCCCTTCTTTTTGATATCAACAAATCCTCAGGTGTTTTTTTAGACGGTATTACGGAATATAATCCCGGAAAATCCGACAGTAATTCATTCATCATCAGTGCCGGTACAATCGGAACCGAGTCAGAATCCACCATGGTATTTACAGACAGTACACTGACAACCTGCGATGCCGAAGATCCCCACTGGAAAATTGATGCCTCAAAAATCTGGCTTCTGCCCGGAAATGATTTTGCAGTATTGAACGGAATAATGTATGTAGGTTCCCTTCCTGTTTTTTACATTCCGTTTTTGTACTATCCCACAGCAGAGATGGTTTTCCACCCCGTATTCGGAAACAGAACAAGGGAAGGATATTTTCTGCAAACAACAACTTATCTGATTGGCCGGAAACAGCCGTCAACTGATACAGAAAACGGTTTATTCAATCTTTTCCAAACCAATACGAATACAGAACAGGAATTGGAAGGCCTTTTTTTCAGGAATACCGGAAGACCCTTGACAAACACAAGTACAGATTATCTGAAAATAATGCTGGACTTGTATTCATCCTTAGGGGGAATGGCAGGAATAGAAGGTAAATTTACAAAATCAAAGATTTTTCCGGAAATTTCATTCAGCCTGGGATTAGGTTTCAGCAGAACACTGGTTCCTTCATCCACAGGAGGATACACTCATTTGTATACCGGAAAATCAGACTGGAACAGCTCCAATTTTCTCGGATTTAAATTGCCATTCAGATACAATCTGAAGTATAACCTCAGAATGTCCCTTCCTGGATTTAACCTGAATATAACAACTCCAATTGTTTCAGATCCATATTTTACCAGTGATTTCAATAACAGATCTGAAGATTTAAACTGGCTTAAACTCCTTACATCCATGGATGAGGAAGAAACCACCAGTTCTTCCCTTACTTCATTAAACTGGAAACTTTCAGCCTCGGGAAGTATTCCCACCGGGAAACTTTCTCCCTGGATAAATTCATTCAACTTTTCCACAATAGAGTCCTCTGTTTCACTTTATTCAAAAACTGATACAGAAAAGACAACCACCTATCAGGGACAATATGATCCGGGCAGAACTTTTTTTTATCCTTCTACAATTGTTCCATTCAATATAAAAATGTCTGTGAGCGGTACCCTGCTTAAATCCCAGTCAGATACAGCTGCCGAATCCGAAGATCCAAAATACAACGACTTGATTGTTCCCCCTGTTTCACCCTGGGAAGAAGAAGAAACAGAGACCGAAAAAGATACCGCTTCTAAAGAGAATTTAGTAAATATAGACAATTTTTTCCCCTCACTGAATCTTTCTGTCACAAATACAGATCTTTCAAATCCTGTTTCATGGAATCTTGGATATACATTTTCCCCCTATTTTTCCAGTGAATTAAAATATAATTCCACAAACTGGAGGACAACAGATGACTTGGATTGGACAGATATTGCTTCAAGCTACATTACCACAGGTGCTGATTTTTCACTATCAGGCTCACTATCAAAAAATCCCTGGATATCCGCTTCAAGCACCCTTTCCCTGGATACAGACTGGTACCATCATCCTTATTTGTCGGAAAAATATTACACAACAAAATCTTCTGTAGACTCAATCCGCAAAAGTGATTTTCAGTCCAGATCATTATCCCTTATTACTAAAGAATCCTTAAGCTTTAAACCATTTTCTTATTTCAAGAGGTTTTCTTCCACAAGCTTGAACTGGAATTTTTCCGGAAAATTGGTAAAAAGCCAGTTCAATAACGATGTGGATAATCCCCAATGGGATTTTAAATACATAGACTGGGATAAGAATACAATCGATTCCCATTCGGCTTCAATGGTTTTGGCTGCTGATTTTCTGGGATTTACACAACAGATTTCAGTAACAAGCAATCTGCCTCCCAGGGACAGTTCTTTTCAAGGGAATTTAAAAACAGGAATCAGTAATTTATACCTTACAATGTCCAGTAGGGTATATGAAAATTCATCAGAAAATGACTGGAAATATGACCCTCTTTCATTTTCCCTTTATTTTAAACCTTTTAACGGGACAAATACACCGGTATTCCAGGAAAACCTGGTTTACCTCATCGAAGAAGATGTTTTTTCCAGTTTTACTTCTTCTGTTTCCTGGGGAAAATTTGCAGCTTCTTTTAAAATGATTAATTCTTTACCATACTATTTTTCTGAAACTGAAGGTATGTGGGAAACAGGTGAAACAGAAAAATTCCTTCCTTCTGAGTTTACAATGTCATACAGCGATACCCTGTCACCCATTTATTTTTGGAAAAACCGCATAAAAATAAATCTCGGATTAAGTACCAATATTCGGATGAATCTTTTAAGGCTTACTGAAAGTTCATTTTCTTTCCAGCCTAATATTACCGTCAATATTAATGATTTCCTTAATTTTACATTCAGTTCCCTATCAACAAATAATGTTATAGCAAGATATTTTGATAAAATCCCTCTGTTTGGGCTTCCTGATTTGCCCGGGGAATCAAACCCCTTGGTAGACCTGGCAAAATCCTTCTTTTTTTGGGATGAAAATGCCCGTAAAATGTCCGGTTTTAAGCTGAAAAGCCTGAATTTCAAATTGACCCATAATCTCCATGACTGGGATTTGACCTCCGAATTAACAGTTAAACCAGTGCTAAAAAACGAGCAGGGAAGGTATTTTTACAAGTACGAACCATACTTTACCTTTATGGTTTCCTGGAAACCGGTTTCGGATTTAAAGACCCAGATTGATATTGACGAAGGAACATTTGAGCTTGTAAATTAGCTTTAATCAAATACCTTGAATAAACGCATATTTTTGGGGTAAAGTAAAATAAATCCCTGGAGGGAGTGGTTCTTAATTTTATTTTCGGAGCTTGAAAACAATATGTTGGATTTTAGATTTATAAAGGATAACCTGGAAGCTGTAAAAGCAAATGTAATCAACCGCAATATGAAGGCAGATGTAGATCTTGTTGTTAAATTGTTTGATGACAGGATCAGGCTGGTTACTGAATTACAGGATATGCAGGCAAAAAAAAACACCAATGCAGCGGCAATGAAGGGAAAACTTCCCCAGGAAGAAAGGGATAAGCTAATCGAGGAAGGGCGGAAGATAAAGGAAGAGATAAATTCTCTGGAAAAACAGGTTTCCGTTTTGGAAGAAGAACTGGATAAAGCCGGCAGACAGATTCCAAACATGGCCCATCCTGACGCTCCGGTAGGAAAGGAAGATAAAGATAATCTGGAAATCAAACGGGTAGGAGAGCCAACCAAATTTGATTTTGAACCTAAAGACCATGTCCAGCTGGGGGAATCTTTGGATCTTATAGATTTTGACAGGGGAACAAAGGTTTCCGGAGTTAAATTCTATTATCTCAAAAATGAAGCGGTATTTCTTGAGCAGGCATTGATTATGTACGCCCTGAATATTTTGCGCAAACACGGATTTACTCCGTTTATAACACCTGATGTGGCAAAGGAAGAAATATTGTCTGGTATCGGGTTTAATCCGAGAGGAAATGAGTCCAATGTTTATACTTTGGAAGATGAGGGTACTTGCCTTGTAGCTACGGCTGAAATTACCTTAGGCGGATATCATTCAGGTGAAATTATACCCAAAGACAAACTTCCGCTTATGTATTGTGGTTTATCCCATTGTTTCCGCCGTGAAGCCGGTGCAGCCGGTCAGTTTTCCAAGGGACTTTACAGGGTTCACCAGTTTTCCAAGCTGGAAATGTTTGTTTACTGTACACCGGAAGAATCAGATAAATTACATGAAAAACTCCGCCTGATTGAGGAGGAGATTTTTACAGGATTGGAGATACCTTTCCGTGTGGTTGACACCTGTACCGGGGATTTAGGGGCACCGGCCTACCGGAAATGGGATTTGGAAGCCTGGATGCCAGGCCGGAACGGCGGTGAATGGGGAGAGGTGACTTCTACTTCAAACTGCACCGATTACCAGTCCCGCCGCCTGAACGTAAAATACAAGGATACAGACGGAAAAAACAAGTATGTCCATATGCTGAATGGAACTGCTGTCGCCCTTTCCAGAGCCATGGTTGCAGTAATGGAAAATTACCAGACCAGGGAGGGGGAAATCCGCATTCCAAAGGCTTTGATTCCTTATTGTGGGTTTGATATCATAAGAAAAAAATAAAATTTTAAGGGGATTTGTTCCCCTTTTTTATTTATAAGTTTTTAACAAAAATACGTTTTTTGTCAACTTGACATAGTAACGAAAAAAGAAATAAAATACAGACAACAGGGTCAACTCCTGTTTTCATACAGGACCTGTTATGTCAGTTTGACGGCTGACTTGCAGATGGTGTTGTTATCAATTATAACATTACTTAAAAAGGAGTTTTTTGTTATGGATAAAAAAGCGTTGTTTTTGTTTCCGGGACAGGGAGCCCAAAGTCCCGGAATGGCGATTGATTTGTATGAAGAAAGTGCCGAAGTCAGGGATTTGTTTGAGCTGGCCTCTGATGTACTCAAACAGGATATGTATCAACTGTTGTCTGAAAGTACTCCTGACTATCTCAAAAGAAGTGACATCAGCCAGATTGCCATAACATTGGCTAGTCTTTCAGCTGTAAGGTACTTAAAATCAAAGGGAATTAGTCCGGCCGCCTGCGGAGGTTTCAGTCTTGGAGAATACCCGGCAATGTGTGCTTCTGGGGTATTAACCGAAGCAGAAACCTTGGAATTGGTAAACTACAGGGGAAAAATAATGCAGAGCTGCTGTGAATTCCTGGCTTCCAATGGTAATCCTCCCGGAATGACAGCAGTTTTGGGGCTACCGCCTGAAAAGGTTAATGAGATTCTTTCAAAAAATAAGATTGAAAACCTGTATGGGGCCAATTATAACAGCTCTAAACAAACTGTGCTTTCGGGTACAGCCGAATCTTTGGAAAAAGGCGAAGAAGTTTTTAAAGCTGAAGGTGCAAGAAGGGTTATACGGCTTGCTGTAGCAGGTCCCTTCCACTCTCCGCTTATGTCAAAGGCAGCGGAGGAATTCCTGCCTGTAATCGAAAAAACTTCTTTTAAAGAACCTGCAGTCCCATTGTTTTCCAATGTTACCGGTAAACAGGTTAAATCCTTGTCAGAGCTTAAAGAAAATGCCTGCAAGCACCTGACGCATCCGGTTTTGTGGACTCTCGAAGAATCCGAATTCCAGAAACTCCAGCCGGAAATGGTCCTGGAAGTCGGGCCAGGGAAAGTTCTTTCGGGACTTTGGGCAGACACAGGGTACCCCGTACCATGCCAGTTAGCCGGAACATTGCAGGATATTGAAAATTTATAAGGAGAAAGACATGGCTTTGTTGGAAAATAAAAAGGCCCTCATTACCGGGGCAAGCCGTGGTATCGGTAGGGCTATTGCCGAAAGATTTTTGGAAGAAGGGTGCGAAGTCTGGGGGCTTTCTACCAAACCCTCCCAGGCGGCTTCCGGACTGAAAGAAATAGCGGAAAAAAACGGAACTGAATTCCATGAAATTACCGGTAATGTAGGTGATGCAGATAATATCAGGGCTGTAATTACCGAAGCATTAAAAGATTCCGGGGGATTTGACATTCTGGTAAATAATGCAGGAATAACAAAAGACGGACTTTCTTTTAGAATGAAAAAAGAAGACTGGGATGCTGTAATTTCTGTCAATTTGACAGGAACCTTTCTTGTAACACAATTAGTATCTTCTGATATGATTAGAAAACGCACAGGTTCCATAATCAATCTTTCAAGTATTGTAGGACTTCACGGCCAGGGCGGACAGGTTAATTATTCTGCCAGTAAGGCCGGAATAATCGGATTAACCAAAAGTCTTGCAAAAGAAACAGGGTCCAGGGGGGTCAGGGTTAATGCCATTGCCCCAGGCTTTGTTGAGACAGACATGACTGCGGTATTGCCGGAAGAAACAAAAAAAACATGGATGGAAACTATTCCGTTAAAACGGGGTGGTACACCAAAAGAAATTGCTGATACAGCCTTATTCCTTGCTTCGGACATGGCCTCGTATATCACCGGCCAGGTTATCGGAGTTGACGGGGGAATGGGTTGCTAAGAGTGTCTGCGTTGCAGGCTTAATACTATTTTTGAGGAAAAATAAGAATGGATAAAAGAAGAGTTGTTGTTACCGGGCTTGGAGCAGTAACACCTTTGGGAAATAATGTCGGAAAATTATGGGAAGGAATTTCCCAAGGAAAAAGCGGCATAGGTCCTATTACACTTTTTGATACAACGGGATTTAAGGTCAAAATTGCCGGTGAAGTAAAGGATTTTGTCGCTTCAGATTACATGGATAAAAAAGATGCCAGAAAAATGGCAAGATTTACACAGTTTGCAGTTGCAGCTGCGGGAGAAGCATTAAAAGATGCCGGACTTTCCAAGGATAATATAGAGAGCAACAGGACAGGTATTTACCTCGGTGTAGGAATTGGAGGCCTTGATGTTACAGAGGCTTCAATAATAAAAATGAAAGAATCGGGTCCAGACAGGGTAATGCCACTTACAATTCCCCTTTTGATTCCAAATGAGGCTGCAGGAAATATAAGCATGGTTTACGGTATAAAAGGGCCTTCCCATACAATCGCCACTGCCTGTGCATCCAGTACAGATGCTATCGGAAACGCACTTGATGCAGTACGTTCCGGCAGGGTAGATGTTTGCGTTGCAGGAGGTTGTGAAGCCACAATCTGTAAATTCGGAATTGCTTCTTTCCAGATTTTGCAGACCCTTGCTACATCTTTTAATGATGAACCGGAAAAAGCATCCCGCCCATTTGATACCAGAAGGGAGGGATTCATAATGGGAGAAGGGTCCGGAATTCTTATTCTTGAGGAACTTGAACATGCAAAAGCCCGTGGAGCAAAGATATACGGTGAATTGGCAGGATACGGGGCTTCTTCCGATGCTTACCACATAACCAGCCCGGATCCTTCAGGAGAAGGGGGAGCCCAGGCAATGATAAATGCAATCAATGATGCAGGAATCCAACCATCTGAAGTTGATTATTATAATGCCCACGGTACTTCAACCCCTATAAATGATCCTGCTGAAACAAAGATGATTAAGATTGCCTTTGGTGAGCATGCATATAAAATGAAAATTTCTTCAACAAAGAGCATGACAGGCCATTGTCTTGGGGCAGCAGGGGCAATTGAAAGTATCATTTCGATTAAGGCTATGGAAAATAATTTCTTTCCCCCAACAATAAATCTGGAAAACCCTGATGTGGAACACGGATGCGATTTGGACTATGTTCCCAATAAAGGTGTAAGCGGTACAATTAATTGCGTTGCTTCCGGTTCTTTGGGATTTGGAGGACATAACGGTGTCCTTATTTTCAAGAGGTACAAATAATGGCCTGCGATATTGAGAGAATAAAAGAACTTTTGCCCCACAGAAAACCGTTCCTGTTTGTGGATTCCATTGACGAGGCAGATAAAGAACACGTTATCGGGAGAAGAAAATTTACAGAAGATGATTTTTTCTTTCAGGGTCATTTTCCCCAGTATCCGGTTGTTCCCGGGGTAATCCTTATCGAAACAATGGCACAGTGCGGAGGGGCAGGATTGGGGGAGTGTGGTGCAGTAGGACCTAATTCCCTGTTTTTTCTTGCCACTGTTGACAAGGCAAAATTCAGACGCCAGGTGCGTCCCGGTGAAGAAGTCAGAATGGAAATAACAAATCTGAGGGTTTCACCAAAAATGATTAAACAAGCAGGTAAAGCCTATGTAGGTGAAGAACTTGCAGCAGAAGCCGAATGGCTTTGTCTGGTAGGAGAAGCATAATGATAATTAAACCTATGGTAAGATCTAACATTTGTATTAATGCACATCCTAAGGGTTGTGCAGCTCTGGTAAAACAATGGGTAGACTATGTAAAAAAACAGAGATCACAAAAATCCGGTGAATATTCTTTTTCCAAGCCTAAAAATGTCCTTGTTTTAGGATGTTCCACCGGTTACGGCTTGGCAAGCAGGATTTCTGCTGCCTTTGGTTATGATGCCCTTACAATAGGGGTGTCCTACGAAAAAGAAGGTTCTGAAACAAAAGGGGGAACCCCGGGCTGGTACAACAATCTTGCCTTTGACAAATTAGCAAAAGAGAATGGTCTTGTATCAGAAACCTATAATCTTGACGCTTTTTCAGACGAAGCAAAAAAAATAATAATAGATGCTGCTAAAGCCCGGAACATTAAGTTTGATCTTATTGTGTACAGCCTTGCAAGTCCTGTAAGAACAGATCCTGAAACAGGTGTTCTTTATAAATCTGTTTTGAAACCTACAGGAAAAAGCTATACGGGCAAAACTGTAGATCCTTTCACCTGCAAAATAACCGAAATTACTGCAGAGCCTGCTACTGAGGAAGAAATAGCCAATACAGTAAAGGTTATGGGGGGTGAGGACTGGGAGCGCTGGATTAAAATGTTGAATCAGGCAGGAGTATTGGAAAAGGGATGTAAAACTGTTGCCTACTCCTACATAGGACCGGAGCTTTCCCAGGCAATCTATAGAAATGGTTCCATTGGTATGGCAAAGAACCATCTTGAAAAGACATCTCTTAAATTGAATGAGTATTTAAAGGAACAAGTTAACGGAGAGTCTTTCGTTTCTGTAAACAAGGGACTGGTAACCAGGTCGTCTGCCGTAATTCCTATCATCCCGATTTATCTTGCTGTATTGTTTAAAGTTATGAAGGCAAAAGGAACCCATGAAGGCTGCATTGAACAGATGGAAAGGCTCTTCCGCACTAAACTTTACAATTCTGATAATAAAGTTCCTGTAGACAGTGAGCATAGAATCAGAATTGATGACTGGGAAATGGACGAGGGTGTACAAAAAGAAGTTTTGGAAATTATGGATAAAATAACAGAGGACAACATTGCCCAGTTAAGTGATTTGGAAGGATACAAGAAAGACTTCCTAAATACAAACGGTTTTGCAGTTGACGGTGTTGACTACGAGGAAGATGTTCCGAAGATGAATGAGATTTAAGGTTCTTTCTTAACCCTTTATTAAAATAAAAAAACCGGATTTAAAAGCTCTTGTTCTCAAGAAAGGATAATCCGGTTTTTTTATTTTTAGGTTAATGTTGTTAGCCGATGAGAACACGCCAAATCAGGTACTCCTGCCTTAAACTTTATTCAGGCATTAAAGAGACTGTTATTCATCTTCATTTTCCAAAGCAATATTCGCTGCTGCCTTTTCAATAATTTTTTCGGCAATCTTACCTGAAATCGGATCATAATGGTCAAAACTTACCTCAAAACTTCCGGTACCACTGGTAATCGACCTAAGATCTACAGCATACTTCATAAGTTCACTTTGCGGAACCTGGGCCCTGATTTCATCAATTCCGCTTCCTAATGTGTCCTGCCCCAAAATTTTTCCACGTTTTCCAGATAAATCAGACATTATATCCCCAAGGTACTTTGACTCTACAAAAACGGTCAGATTCATTACCGGTTCCAGTAGTATTGGACCTGCCTTTTTCATAGCCTCCCTAAAGGCATTTCTGGCAGCAATTTTAAAAGCCATTTCTGATGAATCTACAGGATGCTCTTTTCCATCAAGAACAGTAACCCCTACATCAACAACAGGATAGGCGGCAAGAACACCGTGTTCCATGGCCTCTTTCACGCCTTTCTCAACGCCGGGAATATACCCTTTTGAAATAGCACCTCCGAAAACTGCATTCGTAAAACTGTATTCCATTCCTCTTTCCAAGGGCTGGATTGAAAGAACAACTTTCCCGTACTGACCATGCCCTCCGGACTGCTTTTTATGTGTATATTCCGCCTGGGCTTTTCTTTGTATGGTTTCCCTGTATGCAATATCAGGCACTGAAGTTTCTATTTCAATTTTTAACGAAGCCTTGATTTTATCAAGAACAATTCCTAATTGCAAATCACCCATCCCGGAAATAACATTCTGTTTTGTTTCGGAATTATAAGAGAATCTCAGTGTCATATCTTCTTCTGTTTTTTTAAGCAACAGTTCCCCGAGTTTATCCTCCTGTTTTTTATCTTTGGCCTTAACAGCCAGAGAATATACCGGGTAGGGATGCTTTAATTTTTTGTACACCATGCTTCCTTGATTTGCCGCCAAGGTATCATTGGTTTTTGCAGAGGCTAGTTTAACACACAAAACTATATCACCGGCACAAGCTTCTTGGATTTCTTCCATTCTGCTTCCTGTACAACGGTAAATTTTGCCAATCCTTTCTTTTTTATTTTCCTGTATATTATAGACTTCTGTATCTGCCTTAATTTTTCCTGTTATTATTTTTACATATGATGTCTTTCCGCTGAATTGATCAAAAACAGTCTTGATTACCAGACCGGAAAAAGGTGCATTCTCATCAAATTTTACAGTGCTTTCTTCACCTGATTCAGAAACTGTTAAATCATAATGAGAAAGAGGGGAAGGAGAAAAATCCACGATAAAATCCATCAAACTCAAGATTCCGGAACTTTTTGCACAGGAACCGCAAAAAACAGGTACAGCCTTGTTGTTTTCCATACACTCTGTCAAACCTTTGATAATTTCATCTTTTGTTAGTTCACCCTCATCCAAGAATTTAACAAAAAGATCATCATCACCTTCAGCGGCCGTTTCAGCAAGAAGATTTTTTACACGGGTAATTTCTTCTGCCATATCACCGGGAACCTCCATTTCTTCTTCTTTCTTTCCTGTCCCTGTAACCCCGTATGCTTTACCATTAAAAACATCCACCACACCCTTGTAGGATTTGCCTTGGGATACAGGAATGGTTACCGGAAAAAACTCAACTTCAAATTTATCCTTTAGGTCTTTCAGAACTTTATTATAATCAGCCCGCTCATCATCCATCTTATTTACAAATATCATTCTTGGTTTATTTCTAGAATTCAGATTTCTCCATAGTTTTATTGTTTCAATCTGTACACCGAACCTTCCGTCCACCACTAAAACTGAAACTCCCGAAGACCTGAAAGCAGTGATAACTTCACCTACAAAATCCGAAGACCCGGGAGTATCCCAGATGTTAACAAGCCTGTCCTTATAAACAAAATTAGCAAGAGAATTATAAATGGAAATTTTCCTGGAAACTTCTTCCGGAGTATAACCGGTCGTAGACTTTTCTGTACATGGTTCAATAAATTCCTTTTCCTTACCGGAAACGAAAAGCAGATTCTCGAAAAGAGAACTTTTCCCTGTTTGGCCATGACCGGCAATAGCAACATTTCTGATATTTAAAGTGGAAAAAACCATGTAAACCCTCCAAGGTAAAATTTATTAGTGTTAAACTACATATAAATGCTAAAAGGGCTTTTTATTATTGTCAAGAAAAAAACAAAGTCTTTAAATTAATCTTTACTTTATGAACAAAATAGGGATATATTATAGTGTGTATATAATAATTAACGGAGAGTAGTATGGACTCAAAGAGGAAAAATATTCAGGAACTCCAGCTTAACATAAATGACGCTTCAGACAATCTTATTTCCCTGTACAGGGATTTGGGACGGAGGCTATTAACTGATAACGCAGGGGAAAATGCAGAAAAAACAAACCTTTACAGAAGTCTGCTTTCCCAAAGGGATGAATTTACAAGCAATATAAATACAATAAGGCAGGGCATTGAACGTAAACAAGAAATTGCCAGTTTTATCAACGAGGTTAACAAGCATATTGCAGAGCTTAAAAAGGATCAGGACAGCCTTTTTGAAAAATTGGGAGAAAGCATTTTTAAAAATTATGATGAGGCCTATTCTTCTGCCTTTGGCACTTCTTTTTCTGTTGCCAAGGAAGAAGGAAACAAGCTTATTGAAAAAGAATCCCTCCTCAGTGAAATAAAAAAACAGCTCGAACAGAGTAATGTTCTGCAAAAAATCGGGTTAAAGATTAAAATGATTAGCCTGGAAGCAGGAATTTCCCAGCATAAGGCCAAAACATTAAAGGCCTTTCGTGAGGGAGGATGTGCAGTTTTCAAAAGTGGTGTTCTTGATTCGAAAATTTCAGGGGATTCAAGCATAAGTAAGGAAATTATCTCTGCATATAACGAATGCAGTAAAGTCGGCACTAAAATAAAAGAGCAGGAAGACAGGATATCTTTATTGAATGAAGAATCAGAAAAAATTAAGGAGTCTTTTCTCGTAAATGGGAAGGAGAACCCACTGGTTAAAATGGAAAACCTTAAGTCTGAAATAAAGAATTGCGACAACCAGATCGAAAGGTTATGTAACGAGGCCGGATTAAGCTACCTGGATAAGTTTGTAGGTGATGACGGAGAATATACAAGCGAAAGCATTCCAGAGTCTTACCGGAGTTGGATTGAACAGGGCAGTATTTTACGAAAAACAAGGGCTGATTTGGGAAGAAAAGTACAGTATCTTGAAATTTGCCTTAAACTTGAAAATACCGAAGCACTTATTATTTCTTACAAGGAATCCATTGCTGAAAACAGCTCCAAAATTCTTAAACTCCAGGAGATAAACGAAAATCTTCAAAAAAAGATTGATAATGTATCTGCTGAAAGGGAAGAGCTGTTGGCAGAAAAGCTAAAGATGGAGCAATAGATTTAAAGCCTTGAATTTCAAGGCTTTATTTTTTTTTCCTAATTTGATACAATCCTCTTATGGCTGGAAAGAAAGTTTCTGTATATGACGAATCAAAAATAAAAACTTTAAGTTCTCTGGAACATATAAGATTAAGAACAGGTATGTATATAGGTCGTCTAGGGGACGGCTCAAATCCTGATGATGGTATTTATATCCTGCTTAAAGAGATAATCGACAATGCCGTTGATGAGTTTATAATGGGAAACGGTAACAGAATCGATATAGAACTTAAAAACAATCTGGTAAAAGTCCGTGATTACGGCAGGGGAATACCCTTAGGAAAGGTTGTAGACTGTGTTTCCACTATTAATACTGGAGCCAAGTATAATGATGAAGTTTTCCAATTTTCTGTTGGACTCAACGGTGTAGGTACAAAGGCTGTAAATGCCTTGTCATCCCATTTCAAGGTTATTTCTATCAGGGACGGAAAATTTTCAGAGGCTGCTTTTTCCAAAGGTAAATTACTCTCAAACCGTGAAGGTAAAGTTAAAGAAGGAATAAAAAACGGTACATATGTTGAATTTACACCGGATACAGAAGTATTCGGTGAATACGAATTTAACCATGAATACATCCAGAAAAGGATATGGAATTACGCCTATCTTAACGCAGGCCTTACGCTGTATTTTAACGGCGAAAAATACTATTCCGAAGCAGGACTTTTAGATCTTCTTAATGCAGAACTTGGTTCCGAGGCCCTTTATTCAACCGGTTATTACAAAGGAAACCAACTGGAATTTGCCTTTACTCATTCAAATAATTACGGAGAAAACTATTTTTCTTTCGTAAACGGTCAGTATACATCCGACGGTGGAACCCATTTGTCTGCGTTTAAAGAAGGCTTTTTAAAAGGCGTAAATGATTTTTACCGCAAAAGTTATAAAAGTGAAGATGTAAGGGAAGGAATGGTGGCGGCAGTTTCCGTTAAGGTTCAGTCCCCGGTTTTTGAAAGCCAGACAAAAAACAAACTCGGTAATACGGAAATCCGGCAATGGATAGTAAACGAAACGAAATCTGCAGTAGTATCATTCCTTCACAAAAATTCAGATACTTCAAAGATTTTGGAACAGAAGATTTTAACAAATGAAAAACTCAGGACTGAACTGAATGCCGTAAAAAAAGAAGCTAAAGAAGCAGCCCGGAAAATAGCTCTTAAAATTCCTAAATTAACTGAATGTAAACTGCATATGGGCGATAAAGGTGGTGAAAACACCATGATTTTTATTACAGAAGGTGATTCTGCTGCCGGAACCATAAAAACCAGCCGTGACGTAACATATCAGGCGGTGTTTTCCCTGAGAGGAAAACCGGAAAATATGTACGGAAAAAAGAGATCGGAAATTTACAAATGTGCAGAAATGTTCAATCTTATGATGGCTTTAGGAATAGACAATGATATTAATAATTTAAGATATTCAAAAATTGTTATCGCAACAGATGCGGATAATGACGGATTTCATATCAGAAATCTTATGCTGACTTTTTTTCTACAGTATTTTGAGGAACTTGTTACTTCCGGCAGGGTTTATATCCTGGAAACACCTCTTTTCAGGGTAAGGAATAAAAAGGAAACCGAATACTGCTATACCGAAGAAGAAAGAGACCGGGCAGCAAAAAAACTTGGTGTACAGGCTGAAATAACCAGATTTAAAGGCTTAGGGGAAATCAGCGATCATGAATTCGGCCAGTTTATTGGTAAAGACATAAGACTCTCCCCGGTAACAGTGGATTCTTTACAGGGCGTTCCTAAGCTTTTGTCATTTTACATGGGGAAAAACACTCCTGAAAGGAGGAATTTCATCATGAAAAATCTTCTTGCAGATGTAGACGCCTGAAAACCAACGCCACCAGAGTTATTACAATTTCTTTTTTACTGGATTAAAATCAATGAACCGTAAGGGCCTCTTTCCAGATACAAATAAAAAGAAGCCCATTTTATCAACTAAAACCAACAAACAGGTTTTGAAAATCTACCGCAGGAGAGTTTTGAATCCCAAGTCCTGCGGTAAATATTTGTTATTTTAAAGTCGAAGTATGCAGTAACAGCATTTCCCCTGCCGGAGACTGAACCACAACTGTACTTCTGTCAATGATAACAGGTGTATATTCAGCTACCTGAACATCTGATTTTGCCTGTAATACCAGAGATTCATCAAAGCGACCTAAAACAAACCCCGAATCAGATTTTACAACAGCATATATATCCGTCCCGTTTGTCACAAGAACAGAAAGAGGTGAAATATCGTCTGTTCCCTGTTTTATTATATCCAGTGTAACAGGATCAATTTGTACAAGCCTTATAGCTCCGGATGAAGAATCCCCTGCAACTGCAATGTAAACGCTTCCTGTGTTAATCAAAGTCCGGTTACGTATCTGCTTAAGGGCAGACGTCTTTTTAACAGTACCGGAAGAAGTATCTACCAACGCAATTTCAGAAAGAAGATTAGCCTGATCTGTTATTCTCAAACCTGCAACAGTATTTTCCAAACCACTCATTGCCTTCTGGTCTTCTTCGTTAAGCATTTCCGTCTGATCCTGTGAAATGGAATCACGGTCCCTTCTTGCTTCCTCTTCCTTCTTAATGGCAAATGTTTCTGCAGCCTGAGCTTCAGCCTCTTTCTGTTCTGCAGCTTGCTGAAGTTCCTCTATCTGTTTTTCTTTTTCGGCAATCTGTTCCTCTTTCTTCTGAATCTCCTGCTTTTTTTCTTCTATCTGCTGCTGGTCTTCAGGAGTCTTTTCTTCCTTGTTTTCAAGCTCTTGAACTTCTTTTTTGTCATTTTCAAGTTGAACCTGGACAGCAACTGTATCCTCTTTTATCTCTTCAGCCTGTTTCCTGTTGTCCTCGGCTTCCTTTCTTGCTTCCTGGGCCTGCTCCCTGGCTGCCTCAACTTCTTTTTCTTTCAGATCTACCAAGTCTTTTCTGCTGTCAACACCTCTTTCATCCTCTGTTTCCTTCATTGAGTCTATTACTTTTTCATCAGAAATTGCGGTAGTATCAACAGTACTGATTCCTGTACCGGAAAGAGGTATAACGATGGCTGAATTTCCCGCCCATTCATCCCATCTTACAGACAAACCGGCATTAGAGCTTGTCAGATTTTTTGTAACAACCTGTTTATAATTTTCATTAAAATAGTCCAAATTTCCCCTGTAAACAGCGTTGTAAATGGTTACAAAGGTTGCCAAAGTATAACTGTCACTGTAGGAATAACCGTATGCCTTTTCAAGATAAGAGGCAATAATAACCCTTAAATTCCTTACATGGTCGACTCCTGCCCCCTTACCGATAAAAAGAATATCAGCGTCAAAACCGGTATTCACCTGGGAATCTACGGCATGGACAATGTAATAAGAATTTCTGTTTCCGGCACTCCCATTTTCTGCAGCAGGGACAAGACCATATCCAATACCCTTAATCTCATCCACAGTATTTACCAATTGGTGTGGTCCTTCATAATTTATGAACTGAATCTCCATCGAAGATGTGCGTCTGATTTCCTCTTCGTCAACTTCAATACCGAATAAGGAAGGCAAGACTGCAAAAAAAACACAGACACAAATAAACAGCTTAAAATATTTCTTCATCTCAATCTCCTGTTTTTACTTTTTCCTTCACCAGAGGCCATACTAATATCATATACCGAAAATCTTTATTGAGCAAGATTTTGTAATATTTCGGAAGCTTTTTTTCTCACAACATCATTAAAAGGCAGGTTGTTCATCGCAGAAAGCAGTTTTATGCCTTTTTCAGCCACAGGGGACCCCATAAAATCACATACTGAACCTATGGTCTCGCATAGGGCTTTTAACTCGCTGTCTGATTTTGTTGTTCTGGAACTATATAAATATTTTGCAAAAGCATCCATCATCGTATTATCAAGATCAAGTTTGTAAAGCCCAAGCCCCCTAATAGCAGCCTCCCTCACATGGGAATCTGCATCCCGATTTAATATATTCAGAAGACATTTCTTTGCATCACCGGAACCTGATTCCCCTAATAAAAGGCAGGCATCCCATCTGTCACTGACGTTTACAACAGCCCCAGACTGGTCATCGCAGTCATCAGTGGCAATTTCTATAAGCCGGCGGATATCTTCCGACTCACTAAAGTCACCGTAACCGGTATCAAATCTGTTTTTTATTCTTTCCAAGTCACTTTGAATAACTGCAGACGAAGCAGAGAACCAGGTTCCATATCTGGAAGATTTTACAGTTGAAAATCCGTATTCTGTTTCTGAATAATCAAGTAGGGGAGTAGGAGATTGAATCCTGGTTTCAGCCCTATAGGCATAAAGAATCCAGCCTGAATCCGCAGTATAAATATCCCCTTCCTGAGAAAGAACAGGAACACCTTGGTTGTTTTTTTTCCTGAAACACCATCTTTGTTCCCCGGAAACAGAAAAAGCGTATATGGCAGAGCCTGTATTAATATACCAGGATTTATTTTCATACCTAAGAGGTTCAACACCTTGGATTTTTAGTTTATTCACCTCTATTTTTTCTGAATTAATCTGTTTCAATACTTCACCAGTACTGTTAAAAACCAAAGTAGTTCCGTTTTGCAAAAGAATTCCATTGCAGTCATCCTGTACCGGTACAATCTGCACAGGTTCGTCTGTAAGCGGCATTTCCCATTCCCGGATCCACTGTCCGTTTACAGACGAATATTTCACAAGCCCCCCATTTGTTGAAACATAAATGGCATTCTCTTTATCAGAAACAGCTCCAACTATTTGAAAAATAGAAGTGCCTGTACTTATTATGTCTATAATTCCTCCAAACTGATTGATATGGTAAACATCACCGTTTTTCAGAGGAATCATAAGAGAAGTATCATTTATTTTAACCGGCATATTCACAGGACTTGAGGGTAGGGTAACCTGCCATTTCTTTGTGCCGTTTAATGACAAACAAATAAGTTTATCATTAAGTGGAAAAATAAGTCTGCCGTCCTTTCCTTCCGCAGGATGAAAAACCACTTTTCCGGGAATTTCCTGTTCCCAAACGATTTTCCCACCCCTGTTAATTGCATTAAGATAATAATGCCCGGCCCTTTTAACCACCACAAAGGAAAAAAACCTCTTACTGACATATAAAAATGGTTCAACTTCACCGGAAAAATAAGTCCTCCACAAAAGATTTCCATTTCTGTGATATACCTGCAATGCTTTATTGTCACCTAAAACAAAGGCTGCCTCGGGACCAATCTGGATTCCGGTAATCAGCCCCCCTCCTATAGAATTACGCCAGATATGGTTTTCCAATGAACTGACTGATGCTGACTGGGAAAACAAAAGAGAAGAAAGAAATAACGGAAAAAGAATGAAAAAAAACTTAATTTTCATGTTTTAAAATCCAAAAACTCTCCATATGGCCGGTCTGAGGATAAAAATCATATAACCTGCCTTTTTTTAGACGGTATCCACCTGTTTTTATCAAAACCGAAAAATCCCGTACCAAAGTTACAGGGTTACAGGAAATAAAACAAATTTCCGGTTGTTTAGTTTCAATAAGCCAGTTGATTACCTTTTCAGATAATCCGCTTCTTGGGGGATCCATGACTACAAGATCAAATTTTCTTTGACTTTGTGGTAATTCACACCATTTACTATCTGAAAAACCGATAAATTCAATATTCTTATTTGATAAATTTTCCTTTGCCATGGAAAGAGCCTTGACATTATGCTCCAGAAGGACACCGGTTTTGAAACTGTCTTCCAGAAAAACTGAAAAAGTGCCACAACCTGAATAAAAGTCAAGAAAAGAATCCCCCCTGAAAAAAAAGTTGTCGTCAATCAATCTTTCCAAACCGTAAATATTTGACTGGAAAAACCCCCTTACATCGAACCTGAGAATCTTTTTACAAAGTAAAAGGCAAACCTTTTTTTGTGCTTCTGATTCAAGCCATGTATTTTGAGCTGAATTTCCGTTAATATTTGCACCGGAAACACCAAAAACATGGATACCGTCTTTTTTATATCCATAGATTTCTTTTTTTGTAGCTGTTTTTAAACTTTCATTTATCCTCTCCGACAACTTGTTGTTTTTAAGGATATTGTTGATGGAACTGTCCAGGCAAGGACAATTTTGAACAGGTATTATTTCATTACTGTTTCGCATTTGGAATCCCGGCACATATGTTTCTCTGTTCAATTCCATAAGATGAAACCTTGCCCTGTTGCGGTATCCCAACTCTTTTGTTTGCACAACTGAAAAATCAATACTGTCCAATAAATCTGTTTTAAACACCCTTTGAAATAGCCCCCTCAGGATTTTTTCCTTAAGGCTTAACTGACCGGAGTATGAACAGTGCATAAAATTACATCCGCCACAGGCGTTATAAAGAGGGCAAGGCGGAGAACGTCTGAAAGGGGAAGGACTTAGAATTTCGTCTGCAATGGCCATGCAGTAATTTTTTTTATGACTTATGTCCCTTAAAACCACCTCTTCTCCTGGTAGAACGCCTTCTATAAAGACAGCTTTATTACCAATATGTCCGACACCGGAAAGACTTGATGTAAGGGATTCAACTTTAACTACAATATTTTTATGTCCAACCATATAATACTTTGTACCCGAAATAACTTTGCCAAAATCTTGCAAGTATTTGTAGGTTTGATTCTATCAAAAGGGAACAAAAAAACCAATTAAAATTTCCTCCTGCAACTGAAAAACTTTGTGAAATTATATCTTTGTCCAATAATCCGGTTAAAATTGTAAATTTTTTGTAAAATTCTTTTACAACAATATTTGCAATTGTAAAAAAATATTATAACCTTTCAGTGTGTTTTCCATATTAAACGCTTTGTAATTCCATTCCCGGAGGATGTATGCTTGTTTCCGCTTTTTCCTTAGTATTCAATTTTATAGGAGCCCTTGCAATGTTGCTTTGGGGGATGGACCTTCTGAGTACGGGGATACAAAAGGGGGCCGGTAATAAACTTCAAAAACTGCTAAGTGTGGTTTCAGGAAACAGGTTTACGGCTGTACTGACAGGTCTTTTGGTAACCTCCATCATCCAGTCTTCCAGTGCAACAACTGTTATGGTTGTAAGTTTTGTCAATGCCCAAATCATAACGCTTACCCAGGCAATAGGTATTATTTTCGGTGCAAATATCGGAACTACCATTACCGCCTGGATTGTTTCTTTTTTGGGATTTTCCTTTAAGATTTCTGCATTTGCCATTCCTCTCATTGGAATAGGTTTTTTCATGAAATCAATAAAAAAGTATAAACTTAAAGATTTCGGTGATATGTTTCTTGGCTTCGGAATGCTTTTTCTTGGTCTTGATTTACTGGGGAATACTTTATCACTCAGTCCCGAGTCTGTCGGTTTTATAAACAATATTACTTCGTTTGGTTTTTGGGGAATACTTATTGGTGTACTTTTAGGTACCTTTTTAACCGCCATCATACACTCATCCAGTGCATTTACAGCCATAGTCCTTACACTGGCTGCTAACGGGGCAATAAACTGGGAACTCTCTGCAGCACTGGTTTTAGGTAGCAACATTGGAACCACAATAGATGCGGTTTTGTCGTCTTTGGGTGCAAGTACAAATGCAAAAAGGGCGGCTGCTGTTCATGTCGGTTTTAACGTATGCGGTACAATAATTGCTGTATGTTGTTTTAAACCTTTTCTTGCTTTAGTTGACTTTATTGTACCGAACACTCCGGAACTTAACATAACAAACCATATTGCTATGCTTCATACGATTTTCAATACATGTGCGACATTATTATTTCTTCCATTCGTAAATCAAATTGCCAAATGTGTTTCCGTTTTAATAAAAGAACCAAAGTCCACAGACGGAAAAAACTACAAGTTTCCTGTCATACTTTCTCCAAACAGAAATACAGTTGATATATATATCATTCAAGTTGAGAGGGAAATTGCAATAATGTCTGCCAGAACAATGACTATGCTGGAAGAAATTTACGATATCCTTAAAGATTATGATGAAAAATCCATTGAAGAAGTGTACGAAGAGGTTTTAGCCCAGGAAAAATATATTGATGAAATGAACGAAGCCATTTCATCATTCTTAATGAACTGTTACCAGATGAAAGGTTCTTCTGCCGCTATACAGGCAAAGATAAACAAACTTATCCAGATTACAGCAGGAATTGAGGATCTAAGCGACGAATGTGCAGCGGTTTTACACAACATTCAAAAATATGTTCTTGAAAATCCGGAAAAAAAACCTTCAAGTTACGAAAAACTTTTGCCGTATATCACCCAAGTTGAAAACTTCTTTGATTATATAAGCCAGCATTTAAGTCTGGGGCTGACAACAGAAGAAAGGGATATATCTGCAAAAATGGAAGAAAGTATTGATAAAACAAAGAAAGAATTAAAAAGGCTTGCCTGTACAAGAATTGAAAACGGAAAGGACGTAAAATCAGAACTCCACTACATCAATATAGTAAGACATATAGAAAGGGCAGGTGACTGTGTTTTTGGAATTGTAAAGGCTTTGTAAGAACAATCCGGCACATAACTTTACTATAATAACCCTGGGAAAAACTAAGCTGCACAAAAAAAATTATAATTTTTCATACAACTTGCGAATTAAAATTAAGTACATTAAATTTATTGTATTTAAATTTTTCAATAAAACAAAACCAAAGTAAAATGTTAATGGTAACAACGTTATTTCTCTCATTATCCGGCGGCATCTATGGCAATAATTTGCCAGTAAATTCTGCAATTCCATAGTACTTGGAGTTATTGCAGTAATAACTTATATTGTTTTTAGAAGTACTATGGAGCAAAGCAAAATGGCGTTGCAAATGTGGTACTAAAGGCCGTGCAATTAACGCAAGAATATCTTGGAAGCGATATTAAATGGACTGATTCTAATGATGGAAAATCTTCTGCAAGACGAGTAACTAAAAAATATTTAGTTACATGTGGGTGTCCAAAATGTGGAAGCCAATGGTCATTTAAAACTACAAAAGCAGGGCCAACTGACACCTATAAATACTAATAATTGTTTCATACTTAACCCATAACATAGTAGACAGAATATATATTATACGCAGTTACTTATATATGAAAAACCGCGAAAACATAGAAAGAAATCCAAACCCGCTGCCCGCTTTTGACACCACCATTTTGTAAATTTAACTTTTGTCTTCTTCATCCACCTTTATTACGGAACATCCTAACCATAAGGCTGAGCTGTACACAGGAGAATAAACATCGTCAATACCATATGTTAAAACGTAGGCAGAAACATACCAGGTATCAACATCTTCAAAATTAACATCACCCTGGGTAAAACTGATATCCGAATCCTCCTGGGAGAATTTATCAGTATCAAAAAAATATTCCGGATTATATGGGGAGGAACTGGTGTTACGGATAGGAATTCCCAAGTTAATGACATCATCGACTGTAATTCCAGGATTATCATCCAGTCCCTGTTCAGTAACCAGCCGTATCTTGATTGTTCTGTCAGAACCTGACTTATTTATTAGAGGTGCCGCAAAGCTTTGATTTTCGCAGTAAAGTCTTTTAAAGTTCCTGTTTTCGATATAGGAAATAATATTTGCCTTATAATCATCATTTGAATTGTAGTTATTTATATAGTTCATATCGGAAAGCATGGTATCTGAATTATTGTAAATCCTGTAATAAACCATGTACCCCTGGTAGTTTGAAATCGGGGAATTTACAGAATCCCTGGTTTTAAATCCAAATAAATTACTACTCGGGTCATATATATCGTAAGTAGTACATGGATCGGGGTTTCTGTCAACAACTGGATAAAGGTAGATGTAATAATCAATTCCACAGGAAACAAACAAAAAAAGCGGAACCAGCAAATTGAAAAAAATCAAATAACTATTCCGCCTTTTCATTTACTTCCTTTTTCCGGTTCTGTATATTTTCAAGGTAAAATCTTATTCAGCTTCGATATCGAGAATAATAAGCCTGGATTGTGTCAATGAACTAAGTGTAGTGTAAGGGCTGTTTTCAATTACCTTGTTGTAATAGACTCTTGCAGTCTCAGAATTTCCCCTAACCTCTTCTACCGCCCCGGCATTCAGGTATGCCTGTCCGACAAACGGAAAATCAACTGTTTCAGCCGCAGCCAGATAATCAAGCAAGGCAGAATCACTGTCACCGATTTCCTCCAAAACAGCACCTCTTGCCATATACAAAACAGGTTTTAAATAATTATTACCGCATTTTTTTATGGCAGATGTATAATAATCCAAAGCCCTTTCCCAGTCTTCATTATCTACAGCTAGCTCACCGGCAGACTGGAAAACCTTGACTTTTGAAAAGCCTAAGGCAGATCCGGCAAGGTTCTCAAGTTCACCAAAAACACGGTCCAGCTCGTCGTCAGAATTTTTGTCTTCCTCAGGGAGAAGCGAATACTCAGTTATAATCTTGTTGAGGTTTTCATAGGTCTTTTCGTTACTGTTATGCAGCATTGTTGTAGTTATAATATAGCCAACAAAAGCCAGAACCAAAACAATAAAAACCACCAGAAAAATAATTCTATTGTTAGTTAAAAAATTAACAAGACGGTCGTTAAAACTTAGTTTTTCCTTATCAGAATTCATAAAAAAAACTCCTAGCAATATTTTCTATATTTTATAAAAAATCTATTGGAAAATCAATATAATATTAAATTTTAATTTTAAGCTCCTTAATAAGCCTTGATAAATAGGTCCGCTGTATGTCAAGTTTTTTTGCGGCCTCTGTCTGATTGCCCGAACAAAATTCAAGAACTGATTTTATATATTTGGCTTTAAAACCATCCAAGGCAGATTTCAAATCTTTCAAATTGTCACCAGGGGAATTTTCAGAGGTTTCCGGAATATCCAATGTCTTCTTAAGCATTACCAAATCTTCCGGTGTAATATACGGAGGTGTACCATATACACAGGCCTGTTCAACGGCATTCCCCAACTCCCTTATATTTCCGGGCCACCTGTAATTATTTATAAGCTCAACAGCCTCAGGCGTAAATCCCAAGTATTCTTTTTTTTGTTCCCAGTTATTCTTTTTTAAGAAAAAGTCCAAAAGTAAAGGAATGTCTTCCTTATGTTCCCTTAAAGGGGGAATTTTTAAAGGGAAAACGCTTAACCTGTAATATAAATCAGATCTGAAACTTCCTTTTTCCATAAGTTTTTCCAAATCCCTGTTTGTAGCTGCAACAATCCTGACGTCGACTGAAATTGTTTCACTGGAACCAAGTCTTTCAAAACTCTTGTCCTGGAGAACCCGGAGAAGTTTGCCCTGGATCGAAAGAGGAATCTCCCCTATTTCGTCAAGAAAAATCGTTCCGCCCTTTGCCGCTTCAAACCTCCCGGTCCTGTCAGAAACGGCGTCAGTAAAGGCTCCCCTTACATGACCGAACAATTCAGATTCCAGCATTGTTTCCGGAAGTGCAGCACAGTTGACCCGTACAAATGGACCGTTTTTCCTGTTGCTGCGTAGATGTATCTGCTCGGCAAAAAGTTCCTTTCCCACACCACTTTCTCCCAATAATAAAACGGAAGAGTTTGTTACAGCAACTTTGTCGACCAAATCGAGTTTTTCCCTGATTAACGGGCTTGTAAAAACCAGTGTATGAAATCCCTTAACCTTGTCCAGTGAATTCTGAAGCTGGGCAACCTGATAATTTACAGACGAAAGATTCCTTGCATTCTGATATGCTATGGCAGCCTGATCCATGAAACGCTCTGTCCATTTTAAATCTTCCTGGGTGAAATGTGAATTACCAGACTTATTGATAATTTCGATAACTCCAATACATTTATCCCTAAGTCTGAGGGGAACAGCTATCATACTGGTAGTGATATATCCTGTTGTTTTCTGCACACCGGAAAAAAAGCGGGGATCGTCGGCAGTATCATCAATAATTAAACTTTTGTTGTTAAGGGCTACCCAACCTGCAATCCCATCCCCTAATTCCAACTCTTTGTCTTTTATAACAGGACCCTTAGGACCCAAGGCGACTGTAAATACCAACTTATTCCTTACATTGTCAACCAAAAGAAGAGAAGCGGCATCTGCATTGACCAAACGCATTGCTGATTCAAGTATTTTTTTCAGCAATGCGTTTATGTCCGAATAATCAGAGTTAATAAGGGAATTGATTCCTATGAGGGTCTCATACTTTTCGATATCGCCGGCTATAGAAGTCATTTAACCCGAGATATCAATTGTTTTTGTCTTTCAACAAATCACCCAAGGTAAACTTACCCTGTTCATCATCGTTATCCGAAGAGATATACTGGGAAATTTCATTCCTCTTAAGTCTCTTTTTATAATCCCTTACGGAAAGCGAAATTTTCCTCTTATCAGCATTCATATCGGAAATAACAGCTTTTATCTTATCCCCAACATTATACTTGGCAAGAGCTTCCTCAACATTATCTTCTTTGTTTTCTAAAAGATTTGTTTTGTAAATAAGCCCTTCCACTCCTTCGGCCAACTTTACAAAAATACCGATATCTTTCTTTATTGAAGAAATCTCACCTTCTATTTCGGTTCCCTCTTCATTGTTCTTGGCAAAAAGCACCCAAGGATCATCTGAGAGCTGTTTTATTCCGACCCGGATTCTTCTTGCTTCGGGATCATTTTCTATTATTACACAGTCGATTGTATCCCCTACTGCGAATTCGGAATTCATAGGTTTGGTTCTTCTGCTCCAGGAAACATCATCGGCAGAAAGGAAAGCATCTATTCCATCCTCCAACTCAACAAAGGCCCCTGAATTTGTAAACTTAACAATTTTCCTGGATATCTTAGTACCTACAGGATACTTGTCTCCGATTGTATCCCAAGGATTTTCATGAGCCTGTTTCAACCCAAGGGAAACCCGCCCATCCCTGATATCAAATCCAAGAATCGCACAATCAACTATATCCCCGATTTTAACCATATCTTCAGGCTTGTTAATTTTTTTAACCCATGAAAACTCGGAAATATGGGCAAGACCTTCGATTCCTTCCTTTAACTCAATAAAGGCACCGAAATCCGTTATCTTGGTAACCTTTCCTTTTACAATATCATTTACAGCAAAATCGTCCTGAAAATGAAGCCATGGGTCTTCTGTAAAATGTTTAAGAGAAAGATTTATCCTCTTTTCCTCAGGATCCAGCCTGATAACCTTTAATTTTACAGTCTGTCCCTTTTTTACAAAATCCTTTGGTTTTGCGACATGTCCCCAACTCATATCATTTATGTGGAGGAGTCCGTCAAAGCCTCCCAAATCAACAAAGGCACCAAAGCTCGTAAAACTCTTTACGACGCCGGTAACCTCATCACCAATCTGTGTATTTGCAAAGAATGCATCCCTTGCTTCTTTAATATTATTCTCGAGATATTTTCTTCTGTTTACAACAATATTTGATTTTCCACCATTTGTGTTGAATCTCTCTATTAAGAATTCAGCCGAAAGATTTAAAAGTGATTCAGGCTTCTCTACCCTAACCCTATCTGCCTGGCTTGTAGGCAGGAAAGCAGTCATGTCGCCGCCTAAATCAACTTCGTACCCGCCGTTAGTAATTTTCTTTATTACACCGGTAACAGGCTGTTTATTATTATATGCCTGACGAAGTTTCTTCATAGTCAACTTTTCGTCAACTCTCTTTTTTGATAGAACAACTTCGCCTCTGTTATTCTCCAATTTAACGACCTGTACAGTCACAACATCACCTGGCTTGGGAATTTCCGTAAACTCCGAAATTGGAATCCCGCCTTCCGACTTGGAACCTACATCAACAAACACCCTGTCTTGTGTTACTGAAACAACGGTTCCATCCACAACTTCCCCTTCTGTTAAAGTAACAATTGATTTCAGGTAGTTTTCCTGCAATTGTGTCTGGACATTGTCACCGGAGTCCTTTGATTTGTCCATTTCCACTTCCATCTGTTCTGCCATAATAAACCCTTATGATTGTATTTTTTCTAATAATTTGTCACAAACTTGATTAATGGTCAAGTATGATGTGTCAAAATATTCAGCATCCGGGGCCTTTACCAAGGCACCTTCCGACTTGTTTTTATCAATTTCATCACGTTTCTTTATTGAATCTGTTATTTCCTTCAAGGTTAAGTCACTTACACCTTGTTTAAAACGCCTTTCAGCCCTGGCTTCAGGGCTTGCATCAAGGAAAAATTTAAAATCCGCATCTGGAAACACAACGGTGGTCATATCCCTGCCCTCACAAACCAGATTAATATTACCGGCAATATCATGGATTTTTTTATTTATTATGTGTCTTACCGGAATTATTGCCGAAATCTGGGCAACAACAGCATCAACAGAATCACTGTGAAGCAGGTCCTCCACATCTTCTCCGTTTACTGACAACCTCCCGTTTCCATAACCAAAATCAATGGACTGCGCAATCCCAACAATTTTTTCCGTTTGATCAAGGGAAACACCCTGTCTGATTACCACAAGTGAAACACCCCGGTAAAAACTTCCGGAATTAAGAAAAACAAACCCCAGCTTGTCCGCTATAATCTTAGCCACCGTGCTTTTACCAGACCCGGCAGGGCCGTCAATTGCAATAACCATACAATCACCTCAACAAAATTGTATCAGATTTTTCCGGGATTAACCAGCTTTTTTTTTATCGAGAGCAAAGTTTAGAGTATTCCTGCCCTTTTTGGAGGCCAGAATCTGAATATTGCAGTTCCCAAAATATCTGACTTGTTAATATATTGCGGCTCCAGATTGGAATTGTACCAAAAAGAATATTTGTCATTTTTATCAAGGCTTTCCTTGTGATAAGAATAAGAATGCCTTAAGTCCAGGGAATTGAAACGGTTGTCACCCATCATAAAAAAACAATTATCCGGTATCAAGGAATCCTTGGGGAAAACAGGCATGTTCCTCTGGTCATTAAGCATCATGTACATTACATAACGCCTTAGTGAATTCTTAAGTGTAGAAACATAAGAGTCAGTAAGATATTCAATACTGGAATTATGAACTATTGATTTAACCTTTTCCACAATAAGCCGACCGTAGGTAAGCTTTATTAATGAATTGAGTTTAAACATATAGGATTCAAAAGGATCCCGTTTTAATTGGGCTGTTTCAATCCATTCCGTCATGAAAGAAGTAAAAAAATCACTTCCATCGGATGAATTCAGCAGATTCCGTGCAACAGTATCCTCCGGACTAGAGGCTCCGCCGCTTAACGAAAAGACATTAAAAAAAGAATCATTATAAGTAAATTCCCGGTCAGATTTTTTTCCGTATTCAGCCTGTAAATTTGCAAAATCCATGGCTGCTTTCCTGCAGTTTGAAGAAATTTCTTCAAGGGAAAAATGTTTTATTTCATCTTCTACAAAAAGAAGCTGCTCATAATTTTCTTTTTCCAGTCTCCATAAATCTGAATCCGTCATACCGGAATAAACCGGCCCGGAAGGATCCAATAAACTAAGAGGGTAATAAGCTATATATTCCTTGTCCTCTGCAGGCAAATCAGAAAGCAGCCAATTTGACCATATGGAATCCTCAGTAACCGGAACAAATTCCGAATCCAAGTCATTTCTGTGATAAAGTACACCACCAACCATTACAAGCTGTTCCCCGGGGATACCTGTAATACGCTTTACCAGGGGATCTGCCTTCATTCTTCCCATTTCATCAGTCTTATCAATATTGACCTTAGTTGCTGTAATCATGTACAAAAATTGGGATAAAAAAGTTTTAGCCTCAGTTTTAGGAGTTCTTTCATATTTTGGATTTTTTAGTACAACTACATCCCCCCTGTCATACTTACGTAATGGAGGAAGGGAAATTTCAGTCATTGGAAATTTTGGAGCTGATAAAGTTTTAAAAACAAAAACCTTGTCTTTTATCATGAATGTGGGTACCATGGATTCAGAAGGGATTTCATAAAGCTGGAATATAAAAATGTTAATGAGAAGAACCAAAAAAGCTGCCTGAATAAGCGCATCAATCCATTCCAGACAGGAAATAAAAAAATTCTTTTTCCTCGCTGTGAATATTGTATCAACAAACACAGATTCCTGCTTTTTCTTGGACAAAAGGTTTAGTATGAGAAGTGAAAATACAAACACCACCAACCATAGAAAAACCTGGATAATATCTATGGCGAAGGGATATTTTTTCAGGGTAAACCTCTGCAAAACAAAGGTTGCAAGCATAATAAAAGGCAAATATTCAAGGATTTTTTTATAAACTGTAATTTGTCTGGATAGCACAGGTGTGTCGGTTTTATACTTCTTTAAAAAGGAAGAATAAACCTTAACAACGAATAATGCAAAAATTATATTAACAGGCATTGCAAGAGTAGAAAGATTAATCCCTAAAGGAAATGAAAAAATTGTAAAAATTACAAGGGAAACCGTTACTACAAAGCTGTAAATCTGGAATTTCAGAAGTCGTCTGTTATGTTTTTCCGGAAAAAATAAATCTTTCATGCTTCCTCCTGCTCCCCATCATGATACCCGGAGCCCCTTATAAACCTTGCTGCCTCTTTCCATACGACTTTGTCTTCTGCAGACAATTTTTTAAAGTCCTCCTGTCTTCCCCAGGCTGAAAACTCTATAAAATTTGCAGTGCGTTTTAAAAGTTTTTCTATCTTTCCTTTTTCAAAATCTGATAACCATCCTGGAATCTTTTTTGCAACTTTCAGCAACTCTAAAAAATGTGGAAAACAAAGTCCTTCCGAGGCAAGATATTTGTCAATAAGTTCTTTATCTTCTTCTTCCGAAGTGTCAAGACAGCACATAAAAGTGAGAAATTCCTTTTCTATGCGCTGCTGTTCCCGGCAAGCCGGACACAGACCTTTATATTTTGGAGCCTTATTTTTATTTATGTAGGGCATGGCATTTTCAAGAACATCACGGGACAATATTGCCACTGCAAGACCATCCCGGAAAGAATCAAGCTTGCGGGAATGGGCAGAGCAGAACCCCCCGGCCTCCCTGAAAAAGCGCCTGAAAGTTCTGTCCGAAACATGTTCAAAAAGCATATTGTCAATATACTTTTCAATTCTTTCTTCAATTATGGAACAAAGAGGGCAACCTTTTTTTTCACAGGCCTTATCCAACGCAAAATAATTAATATGTTTATCTGCCATATAACTTCCTTTTTTTAGGTGTTTCCTGCCTATTCTTTCCTTTTATTCAGCGGTATATATTCTTTCAATTCTTCAACCTGTTTAAAAGCCGGACGGTAAATTCTGCCACCGGAAACAATTTCTTCCAACCTGTGGGCCGACCATCCTGCGATTCTGGAGATTGCAAACAATGGGGTAAATAATTCCCGTGGAATATTGAGCATTGAATAAACAAAACCCGAAAAAAAGTCTACATTTGTACAAATCTGCTTATCACTACCCTTTTCTTCAGCAAAAACTTTTGGAACAAGTTTTTCGATGAGACAGTAAAGGGCAAATTCATCGCTGAAACCCTTACTTTCTGCCAGTTCTTTAGCCTTATCCCTCAAAAGAATGGCTCTTGGATCTGAAATAGTGTAAACCGCATGACCCTGACCATAAATCAAACCGGTTCTGTCAAAGGCTTCTTTTCTCAAGATTTTCCGCAAATAAGCCTCTACCTCTTTCTCACTGGACCAGTCCTTAACATTGGCTTTTATATCATCCATCATGTGCATGACTTTAATATTTGCCCCTCCGTGCCTTCTTCCCTTCAACGAGCCTACTGCGGCAGCTACAGCAGAATAAGTATCCGTATCGGTAGATGACACAACATGAATAGAAAATGTAGAATTGTTTCCACCTCCATGTTCAGCATGAAGAATCAAAGCCAAATCAAGAAGTTCAGCCTCAAGCCTGTCATATTCCTTGTCCCGTCTGATTAACCGGAGGAAATTCTCCGCTGTAGATAATTCCGGTTTGGGATTATGGATATACATACTTTTTCCGTCGTAGTACCGGCGTTTTGCCTGATATGCATAGGCTACCAGCGTAGAAAACCTGGAAAGAAGCTCTACACACTGCCTTAAAACATTCGCCGCAGAAACATCCTCCGGATTACTATCATAAGAATAACTGGCAAGGACGCCTCTTGCAAGCTTATTCATTATATCCGATGAGGGGGCCTTCATAATCATGTCTTCTGTAAACCCTGGAGGCAACTGCCTTAATTCCCCAAGTTTAATTTTAAACTCTTCAAGCTGGTCTTTATCAGGTAATTCACCAAATAACAGGAGGTAAGCGGTCTGTTCAAATCCAAACTGGGAATTATCTGCAGAATCCTTTATAAGTTCTTCTACATCATATCCCCTGTATATAAGCTTTCCAGGAATAGGTTTCTTTACCCCGTCTTCGGAAACCTCATACCCCAGTACGGAGCCAACTCTGGTAAGTCCTACAAGGACTCCTTTTCCATCTTCTTCCCGAAGCCCTCTTTTTACACCATATTTAGAGTATAACTCCGGGTCTATTTTATCATTTTTTTCTGCAATATGTGAAAGTTTTTCAATGAACGATAGGTCTGTTTTTTTATATAAATTAACAAGATTCATAAAACCTCCTGTAAAATACCAGCTATTATAATGATATAAAACTTTCAGTTGTACAAGAGGTATGTTTTTTTTATTTAAGCTGTAAATATACCTGGTCAGCCAGGCCAAAACCGGCATTTTCTGTCATAGTTGTTGCCAGCTGGTCATAAAGCATATCCTTATATACCTTGGAGGCATAGCTGTTATCCATAGATAACGAGGAATTCAATGTATTTCTCATGGAATTCAACATAATTTTTACTATATATGATTCAAGTTCCAATGCGGATTTATACAACTTTGAATTCCTGTCGATTTCAACCTTTTTGTTATGATCTGGATTACCGTCGCCGGAGTTTGCTGCCATTCCAACAGGAGCACTGCCAAACGGAGATTCGCCCTTCTGAATATAATCTCCTGTTATACCGGAATTCAGGGGATTCGCATCCAAACTTTTTTCAACTGGGGCTGTTACCGAATTTTTTTCCATGGCGGCTTTTAATACTGAATCAAATGAATTTCCAACTCTGCTTAACTCCGATGCAGATTTGGAAGCATTGATAACATCATAGCCCTGGATTCCGAATCCATGATAGTTAATAGTTCCTAATTGCTCCATATTTTAAACACCACCTAAAGAAAAACTAGTTGCTACCTTTTCAAGCCTACTGCTGTACCAAGCATATTATCACTTGTCTGAATGGCCTTCGAGCTGAATTCATATGCCCTTTGGGCAACAATCATGTTTACCATTTCATTAACGGCAGAAACATTTGACATTTCAAGGAATTTATGGATGGTTTTACCCATTCCGTCAAATCCCGGCTGTCCCTGGATTTCATCTCCTGATGCTGCCGTTACCTTAAAAAGGTTGTCCCCCTGGCTGGATAAACCTGCAGCGTTGGGAAACCTGTATAACTGAATCTGCCCTACCTCCACCGGGTCATTTGAACCGTCCACTTTCACAGTCACTCTTCCGTCCTGACTTATTGCCAGGGAATCACTTAAAAACCCCTCCGGTAAAATTATTTCAGGCATCAGTTTAAGTCCGTTTGAATTTACAATCTGACCGTTGGAATCGATTTTAAATGAACCGTCCCTGGTATATGCATAAGACCCGTCATATTGCAGCACTCTAAAGAAACCTTCCCCCTGAATAGCCAGGTCAGTTACATTTTCCGTGTTTTGCAGGTTACCCTGATTAAACATTCTTTGTGTTGCTGCAACCTTTACACCATGGCCCATTTGAACCCCTACAGGAGTAAGAGTATCCTCTGTTGCCGGTGTCCCGGCTGTTCTTACAGTCTGATATAACAGATCCTCAAATTCAACCCTCTGTTTTTTAAATCCTGTAGTATTAACATTCGACAGATTATTTGCAACTGTGTCTATATTTGACTGTTGGCCATTCATACCGCTGGCGGCTGTCCATAAACTTCTAACCATAAACTCTGTACTCCTTTATTTTAAACCTTTACGACTTCTGACCACAATTTATTCAGCATAGTATCCCCGGCTTGAATTGTTTTTTGATTTGCCTCATAGGCCCGGTTTACCTCAATCATCTGTACCATTTCATTTACGACATTTACATTTGATGACTCAACAAACCCTTGGGATACAACAGGTCTTTCTGCCCCTTCAGCCGAAAAAGGCTTGCCGGAAACCACGGTATCGGCATACATGCTCGATCCGGTCTTTTTCAAGTATCTTGTATTATCAAAATTCACAATGGCAAGGCGGTCTATATATTCGCCTTCCCTTCCTTCATCATTTCTGAATATTCTGCCGTCTTTATCGATTGTAAACGGAATATTTCCAAGATTGAGAGGTCCTTTTTCACCCATTACGGGAAAACCTTCCTTAGTTTCCAAATATCCTTCCACACCGATAAAAAAATTACCGTTCCGGGTAAATCTTTCACCTTCCGGAGTTTTTACAACGAGAAAACCGTCTCCGTTTAATGCTATATCTGTAGAATTACCAGTTTCTTTAAAGGAACCCTGTTCAAAAACCGTATACAACTCGTTAAGTTCGACTCCCAATCCTACTTTTCCTACTATGGGGGCTACATCGGCAGATCCGAAAGGATTTAGATATTCTCCGTCATCCCTCATTCTTCTTATCAAAAGCTCCGGAAATGCTTTACTTACAGCCACATCCCTCTTGTATGAAGTTGTATCAACATTTGCAAGGTTATTTGAAATCGCATCAAGTCTGTACTGCTGTGCATTCATACCACTGGCAGCGGTATACCAACCTCTGATCATAAGACCTCCGTACGTTTTATTTATCGGTTTTTTTTTACAAACCATTAACTGGTAAGTAAGGAAAAAAAATATTATAATTACTGTAGGTTGGGCATTGGAGGTTTTTTGTGCCGAGAGTTTTATCTTTGATTTTAGGAGGAGGAAAAGGGACCCGCTTATATCCGCTGACAAAGGAACGGTCAAAGCCAGCCGTACCTTTCGGCGGAAGTCACAGAATAGTTGACATTCCTATTTCCAACTGCATAAATTCCGGATTCAGGCAGATTTATATCCTCACACAGTTTAATTCCGCGTCCCTGCACATCCATATAGCAAGAGCCTACAATATGGACTATT
The DNA here is from genome assembly GCA_017694795.1 of Candidatus Gallitreponema excrementavium. Lineage (GTDB taxonomy): Bacteria > Spirochaetota > Spirochaetia > Treponematales > Treponemataceae > Gallitreponema > Gallitreponema excrementavium. The sequence continues at coordinate 1,758 of JADIMM010000085.1, read as the reverse complement.
TTTCAAAGGGTTTTGTGGAAATTCTTGCAGCAGAAGAAACCTTTGATCATAACGGATGGTACGGCGGAACGGCCGATGCAGTAAGAAAAAATTTCTGCCACTTTAGAAGATTAAAGCCCACACATTACATAATATTATCAGGAGATCAGCTTTACAGAATGGATTTGGATGATTTTATGAAATTTCATATTGAATCCGGATCAGACATTTCCCTTGCAGCTACGAAAATAAAGAAACGCACGGTTTCCTCCATGGGGATTCTCAAAATTGACGGTAGCCACCATGTATGTGATTTTATCGAGAAGCCAGACTATGATAAAATTGACATAGACTACTGGGCTGCTGAAAAGAAAGATGAAGGGGACAGAAGTACTCCTGAATTCTGGGGTTCCATGGGCATGTATATTTTTAACGCAGATGTAATTGAAAAAATACTCGACAATGATCTTAAGGATTTTGGCCATGATGTAATTCCTTACGCGTTGGACAAATATAAAATTTCATCTTATTTTTTTGACGGATATTGGACGGATATTGGGACAATTAAAAATTTTTATGATGCCAACATTGATTTGACTTCGATAACACCAAAATTTAATTTTTACGATGAAGTGCGTCCGATTTTTACTCATAACAGGAATCTTCCGCCCTCAAAAATAAACGGGGCTTATTTAAACCAGGTTATTACTTCTGAAGGATGTATAATTACAAATTCCCAGATTAATTATTCCATAATAGGACTACGCAGCATTATAGAAAATTCCTGTTACCTGGAAGGCGTTGTATGTATGGGGGCAGACGAATACGAAACCCCGGAAGAAAAAATTCTCCATGAAATGAAAGGAATACCTAATCTGGGTATAGGTGCAAATACCAGAATAAGGCGGGCAATCATAGACAAAAATGCCAGAATCGGCTGTAACTGCTCCATAGGTTTTAACGGGATTCCCCCTGACGGAGATTACGGCAATTACCATGTTAAGGACGGAATATATATAATCCTAAAGGATTCGGTACTTGAGAATGGCACCGTAATTTAACCTACAGGTTCGATAACAACCTCCCCCTCCCGGTTCCAAACCTTGTACCGGCCTTTCTCGCGGCATACTTCGGTACAAAATCTTTTAATATTTGCAATGTCTTCTCCGAAAATATCCTGTGGATTCCATTCGAGGTCCAGAACTGTTTCCTCACCCTCGCCGTAAGCCCTGCTATATGCCCCGTTTAATGAAATAATATTTTTTATACATGGAAAATATGACCTGAGATTTTTTTTCCTGAGCAATTCAGAAACAAAGAGAATCTGTATTTTCTCAATGTCTATGTGTTTCAAAGGTATTGAAGTAAACCGATTTTTTTGCCTGAAAGTATCAAACTCAACAAAAAAATCAAAGGGGGTAATTTTTAAAAAAGCAACAAGGATTTCAAACCAGGAAACAGCCCTGCCCTCATTGTAGAAAAAATCCACATCAAAAGCTATTTCCAGGCCTACCCCTTTTTCAGTAGGTAATTCCAGGCTGTTCGGGCGTAATGTAAACAAATAATCAAAAAAATCAACCTGCCGGGGCTTAATGCTTGGAAAATAAGTACATCTGATTGAAAATGTAATTCCGAATTCATCCAGTTTTAAAACCTGTTTCTTTATTTTTTCTCTGTCTGGAATTTTTTCCGGTCTATTTTCCGGAAATTCAAAAACAAGACAGGAAAAAATGCCTGCGATTTTTTTTAGAGTTTTTGTTGTATCAGGAAGTTCACGGC
>JADIMM010000084.1 GCA_017694795.1 Candidatus Gallitreponema excrementavium | reverse complement strand
GATTTGATGTTATATAATTCCTTACAGAGGGATTTTGAAAACCCCATTTTGTTTTCAAAGTCTTAAAGTTGAACTTTAAATCTTGAGAGGTGAAAAAAATGAAAAAAATTATTTTAGCTCTTGTTTTGCTTTGTGTGATTTTTCCCTTGGCATTTTCTTCTGTGTCCCTTGGCGTTAGGGCAAACGGAGGCTTGAATCTCGGCACAAAGGAGGCAACGGATTCGGGAGATATTCCTGATAAGAAGGTTCTTCCTGGTTTTGGTGCAGGTCTTTATGCAAGATGGGATCTTCCTATAGTGCCTTTCCTTGGCATTCAGTCCGGGCTTGATTTTTATTCCGGAAACGGAATTAAGTATGCAGAAGAAGATGCAGGAGAGTCGTATTCACTTACATACAGTTACAACACACTGGATATTCCTGTTTTGGTAACTTTCCGGCTTCCTTTGGGGCTTGTAAAAACAACCCTTTTTGCAGGGCCTAATTTTTCTTTCCCGGTAGGAAAAGTAAAAGGATCAGCGACTGGAGCAGGAGCAAAGGTTGAAGGAGATGCTTTTGAATTCGATTCTATCATGGTTTTTGGAATGCAGGCAGGAATAGACACAAGTTTGGGATTGGGTCCCCTGGATTTAGTACTCGGTTTAAGGTATATCAATGATTTTGCAAACACTAGGATAAAATATTCTGATAGTGTAAGCGAAGATTTCTTAACCAGAAGGAATCTTATTCTCTCACTTGGTGTGGAGTTTGGTTTTTAATTTTGTTTAAGTATATTACGGACCTGCCTGAAATCCTCAGGCAGGTTTTTTTTGTCTATGAAAGAAATTTCCCCCTGGCAAGCCTGTTCGGGTTTTGATATTTCTTAAAATCTTGTATTTTCTTTATACCGGAATCAATAAAAAATTAATTGAGCATTATTGGATTTTTTTCTTGTAAAAAACAGGATTCCAGGTACTTCATTTAAAAAAATATCTTTGAAACGGTCTGAATTTCCAGGCAAATTTCTTTTTCAAAGCTTAGTCCCTTCTGTTCCTGGAAATTAAAAACAGCCTCAAAAAACTGGCTATTGCCGTAAGGGCCGATGCCACATAGGTAAGGGCGGCAGCAGTGAGAACTTTCTTTACACCGGAAAGTTCTTCTTCATTCAAAAGCCCGGAATCCCTGAGGTTTGAAACGGCTCTTGCAGAGGCATTGAATTCCACCGGGAGGGTTACAACATAAAAAGCCACAGCTCCGGCAAAAAGCCATAGCCCTATATTTACCAGTATGGAAAAGCTGAATATGATTCCTATTACTGCAAGCCAGGGACCTGCTGCTGAACCGATATTTGCAACCGGAACCAAAAAAGCCCTGAGTCTTAAAGGCAGGTACCCCGTATTATCCTGTATTGCGTGGCCCGTTTCGTGGGCTGCAACCCCAACTGCAGCTATCGATGTACTGTTGTATACAGGTTGTGAAAGATTAAGGGTTTTGTTTACCGGGTTATAATTATCTGTGAGGGAACCATTAATTGGGTTTATTTCTATTCCGGTTATTGAATTATGTTTGAGAAGATAAGCTGCAGTTTCTGTTCCTGTTATATTTCTCCGGGTGGGAACCTTGGAGAATTTTGCAAATGTTGTTTTAACATATCCCTGTGCCCAGAGGCTAATCAAAAGGGCCGGAACAACCAGAATAAGATAATAGACATCAAAATAAAACATTGTATCTCCTTTGTATACAGCTGGATTTTTACATTTACCACTAATATTATATTAACAAAAAAACACATCAAAAAGAAATAGAAAACCTGTAATTAAAAAAATATATAATTTTTCCGTTGTTGACTGAATTGTTTTACATGGTACAATACACAGGGGGTGTCCTCAATATCTTTTGGAATTCAAATTCCTGTTCTGATTTTCAGATTGGAGTAATTAATGAAGTATTTGAATGAAATAATGATGAATTTTCCTTTTGGGGTTTATGTTTTTGATTTGAATTTACGGATTTTAGAGTACAACGGGGCCGGAAAGGTTCTTTTGGAAAAACTCTCCGGTGAAAGCATCCGGGAACAGGCATCTTTTATCGAAATGATAAACAATAAAGTCCCAAAAGAAACAATGAAAAGTATTAATAATTTTATTTCCTCCGGAAATGATTTTTTTGAGATTCATTTCAAGAAAATAGACTTTAAAGAGGAGAATAATATTTTTTTCCTTGTCTTGCAAAAGCAAAAAGATATTATAATTGGACAGCTAAAAGACATTACAAAAGATTTTGAAAAAATCAGGAGCTCTGTGTTAAGCATAAAGGAATCCACCAGTTCAAACTCCCGGTTCCTTGCAAATATGAGCCACGAAATAAGGACTCCGATTCAGACTATTGTGGGGACAATAGATTTTCTTTTAGATACAAAACTGGACACAGAGCAGATTGAGTACACAAACCAGATAAAATATAGCTCTATGTCTCTGTTGAATCTTGTTAATGATTTTCTGGATTTTTCAAAGATAGATTCAGGGAGTCTGGAACTGGAAAATGTTTCTTTTGATGTTATTCAACAGATAAACAATACTGTAAATATGATGTCTTTGGAGGCACATAAAAAAGGATTGGAAATATTTGTAGACACAGAGCCGGATGCCCCCCATATTATAAAAGGTGACCCCTGGCGTTTCCAGCAGATTTTACTGAACCTGATAAAGAATGCGGTAAAATTCACTTCGAAAGGGCATATCAAGGTTTTAGTTACAAGGCATGAGAAACTTCCCAATATCATTGTTGAGGTTCAGGATACAGGAGTTGGAATAACAGACGAATATAAAAGAAAATTATTTGTTCCATTTTCCCAGGAAGATACTTCTATAACCAGGCGTTACGGAGGAACAGGATTAGGACTTTCAATCTGCAAAAACCTTGTGGAGCTTATGGGAGGAGATATAGGAATCAAAGATACTGTACCCCATGGAACAACTTTTTGGTTCTCCATACCCATAGCAGAAAACAAGGTTATTGAAAGTGTTCCTTTTCCCTCAATGGATACTTCACGGAGGATTCTTGTTATTGACGACTATGAACCCTGTGCAGTGAATCTTGTTGCAAAAATCCAAAGGATAGGTTTTTCAAACTGTGAATACGAAACCAATCCTTATAAAGCCTTGGAAAAAATGAAAGAAGCAGCAGGTAAAGGAAACCCATTCCAGATTGTTTTTATTGACAGGGCCATGCCGGAAATGGACGGATGGAGACTTGCAGCCAAAATAACCGAAGATAAGACTATAAACTCGGCTTCTTTATTCCTGATGGTTCTAATGGGGCAGGTTAAAGGAGAAGCAAAAATGAAGCATTTACCCTGGTTTAACGGATATTTATATAAACCTATATTTTCGGCAAGCCTTGCAAAGGTTTTATCGGAAGAAAATAATCTTGTGGAAGATTTACCTACTGTAGAGGAGGCCCCGGAAACCACAGAGAATACTGTTGCAGTAAAACTGTCCTTGGAGAAAGAGCTGGAATCAATTCCGGGGGATGAAGGTTATTACAAAGAGGATGTGGAAAGTCCCGGAGAAAAAGGCTTTGTCACGAATATCAAACATGAAGAAATTTCTCATGAAGAATTCAATGGACCCAGGGTTCTGGTTGCAGAAGACCATCCTGTAAATAAAAAGCTTTTGGTAATGATGTTGTCAAAACTTAATGTTAAGAATGTTACAGCAGTTGAAAACGGTGCAGAAGTTTTGGATAAGATATTTAAGGAGAATAAAACTTTTGATATCATTTTTATGGATTTGCAAATGCCTGTTTTAAACGGTTATGAAGCTTCTGCGGCTATAAGGGAAAAAGGGCTTAAAATTCCTATTATAGCCTGTACAGCGGACAGTTTGGAAAAGGATGATCCGATTTTAAAAAAATATAGGCTTGATGATGTACTGGTAAAACCTTTCAGAAAGAACGAGCTGGCTTTGGTTTTGGAAAAGTGGTGTAAATAAATTTTGCAGGTGGCAGCTAATGGAAAAAACTTCTTATCACATTCATACTTTATTTTGTGACGGAAAAAGCACTCCCGAGGAATTTGTAAAAGCTGCGTTGAAAGAATCCTATACCTCCATAGGATTTTCGTCTCATTGCATGTTTCCTTTCTCGGATCTTTGGCATTTGGATCCAAAGCGGATTAATGAGTATCTGAATTATATAAGAAATATTTCTGTCCAGATGAAGGAGAATGGAATTCCAATTTCTGTATATGCAGGTTTTGAAGCTGATTTCATTCCTGAGCTTGTAAAGGAAGATTTTTCTGATTACAGGGGGTTTTCACCTGATTATATCATCGGTGCTGTTCATTTTGTAAAGCCCGGTAAGAAAATATTTGCCGTTGATGATTCTGTTGAAATTGTAAAAAAAGAATCCGGGGCTGTTTCTTTGGAGAAGAAGAATACTGTTTTGGATTATTATTCCAGGCTCCGGGAAATGATTAAAAAAGCTTCTTTTGATGTTCTTGCACATTTTGATTTGGTAAAGGTTCATAATAATGTTTTGGAGCTTTTTGATGAGAACGATTCCTGGTACAGGGAAGAAGTCGAAAAAACCATTGAATTCTTAAAGCAAAGTGGTAAGATCTGTGAAATTAATACAGGGGGGATAGGAAGGGGAAAGATATCGGAGCTTTATCCCTCCCAATGGATAATAAACCTTATGTTTCAGGCAGGTGTTCCGGTTACTTTAAGTACAGATTCCCATAATGCCGCCGGTTTAAGTGCCGGAAGGGACTCTGGTTTGGAAGGGATAGTTAGTGCAGGTTACAAGGAAATAATGATTATCCGTGACGGGGTTTGGGTTCCTTGTTCTTTGGGGGATTAGCTCTTTTTATATCTGGTAAAATCCGTTTAATAAAAAGACCGTGGAAAATTGATATCAGAATATGGTTCCGGAGTAAAGCTCTGTGTTACAGGGATATTAAGCTCTGTGTTACAGGGATATTTGAATTCCCGGACAGTGTGCCTTATGCCCTTGGTCAAGGGCTGCATTTGCCGCCTTTGCAACCTTGGTTTGTCAAAGAAACTGCGTTTTTCTCTGCAAAGGCACAAAAGCTCAAGAATTCTGCAAAGCAGAATTCTTGGATAGTTTGCCGGTTTCCTGTTTTACCAACGCCTTGTGCCAAAACTGCAAAAAGCTAC
>JADIMM010000083.1 GCA_017694795.1 Candidatus Gallitreponema excrementavium | reverse complement strand
GATTAATATCAGACCAGTCAATAACAGAATTTGCAGTAAAAGACCGGTCAGCTACCTTTGTTTCACCGTTCATAAAAACCACGGTATACCTAACCGGCTGGGGATTTCCCCCTGAAGGAGAACTTGGGGATTTACAGGCCGAAAGCCCTGCCAAAGAGCATATAAGCCCGATGGTCACAAAAAAAAGAAAAAACCTCTTTGCCATATTTTCCTCCTAGAAATAAAGCTCTGAAAATTGAATTCCGTTTTGTAAAATTCTTATTTAAGTCTAAAATGGAAATGTAAAATTTGTCAAATTTTATTTAAATTTCAGGTAAACCGTTAGCTTATAAAAAAACACCACCGTTTTTTTAACCATGCCGGACAGACTTTTAGAAGATTTTTGTTTCATCTTCCGGAACCTTGGTAAAATATTCTTTCCAGAGGGATTCAATCTGATCCAAAGACCGGGCATTCTGGATTTTCATTTTTATATAGTGGGCAAAGGAAAGGTTATCGCAAAAGTAAAAGAAAAACCTTTTTGCCCGGGTAAGGTAAAATTCTTCCGGCTGGCTGGTAAGAAGAATCCGGAGAAAATCAAGACCTGTTTCCCTTATATTTACAAGCTCCGTGTTACCCCCGGCACCATTATTTTCCCCTTCCGGAGAATTGTTTCCGGCAAAAAGTTTACGGATGCTCTTAAAAATCCAGGGACACTGGACAGCCTTCCTGCCAATCATCACCCCGGAACAAACCTCAGAAAACCCCGCAGCGTCCTGAGCGTCCCTTACATCACCGTTACCGTAAACCGGGATTTGTAAATCCCTTGCCAAGGCCTCCACATATTTCCGGCGGGCAAGGTGCTTAAACTTTTCCTGGATTGTCCTTGGATGGAGCGTTATAAGCTCTACTCCGGCAGAAACCAGACTGCGGCAAAATCCAAGGAGTTTTCCGTAATCTTCTGTTTCCCCAAGCCGGAGCTTTACACTGAGCCTGAGATTCCGGACTTTTTCCCTTACACCCTCCACCATGGACAAGGTATGGGAAATATCCTTTGTCATCCAGGCAGCCCCTGCTCCCTGCTTTAAAATCAGCGGGGCACAGCACCCCATATTTATATCGATTCCCAGGCCGCCGTAATTATCCAAAAAACCGGCAAGCTCCGCCAAAGGTCCCTTTTCGCCGCAGGTAATCTGCCACACAATTCTGGACAGTTCCGGCCCCGGCTTAATATACCACTTTTCAAACTGTCCCCCGGCTAAAAAAGAAGGGGCATGAATCATCTCCGCAAAATACTCGCTGCATCCTCCGAATTTTCCTATCAGACTTCTTAACCCCTCGTGGGTAAGGGTTGCCATTGGGGCAAGTACAAATTTCTTTTCAGTTATACCGTTTCCAACTGTTTTTTTTCTTGATTCTATTTTTTCATCAGCCCTTTCCATTGAGTAATTAGCCCCTGCCGGTTTTTTGATTTTCCGGAATTAGTTTTACCGGCAGTCCATTCTACCATGTATATTTCCGGTACAAAACATCCTGCCGAAAAAAAATTTTATTTTTTTTCATAAAGCATGAAATTTTTACGGTACTTCAATCGTATTAATTATGAACAGATAAAGAGAAACCGGTATTTTTCAAGTCTGATTTACGGATTATGAAAACAAATATCCTGCCTTTCCCAAGGGACCGGATATCAAATAGTTTTCCAAATCCACCTGCTTTTCTTATAACGGAAAAGCTGCAAAAAAAACTTACAGGAGAATAGTATGAAAAAACTTTTAGCAATCCTTTTTATTGCCTCAGCAGGAGCTGTCCTTTTTGCCCAGGAAGCAACCCCACCGGAATCCGGCGAAACACAGGGTACCTCCACCAGACCTTTCTTTATCGACAGAAACAATGACGGTATTTGCGATAACTGCGGATGTTCTCTAAATGCACCGGGAGAAAATTACGGAGGAAGACATTTCCTGAATAACAGGAACCATTGTAACAGGCCTGGAACCGGTAAACACTGCAGGTATGCCCCGGACTCAGGAAGAAACCGCCCTGTTACGGGAAAAACCTCCTTCTTCCGCCATGGTCACGGAGGGAAAAACAACTTTTGCCGTTAAAACCAGACTTCTCCAGAATTGAATTAAGAAAACTTATGTATCATTTCTGACAGAAAATATTACATCCCGTACTTTAAATAACTGGTGCCGGCAGTTATAATACCGGGATGTAATCATAAAAAACACAAGGGGAAAAGGTTTGTAAATGAAGAGTGAGCAGGAACTGTCCAGGGTCTGGGATTTATATTCAGGAACAATAAAAAGGCTTGCAATGGTCTATTTAAAAAATCCACAGGACACAGAGGATGTTTTTCAGAACGTTTTTCTAAAGTTTTCCCTTTTGGATAAAGATTTTGAAACCCCGGAACACGAAAGGGCTTGGTTTGTCAGGGTTACGGTAAACCAATGTAAGGATTTTCTCAAAAATTTTTTCCGTTCCAAAACCGTCCCCCTGGATATTTTGGAAGATATTCCGGCTCTGTCCCGGGAAAAGACAGATGTACTTAAAACGGTGCTATCCCTTCCTGAAAAATACAGGGAGGTAATCTATCTTTTTTATTACGAAGATTACCAGGCAAAGGAAATCGGAAAAATCCTGGGGAAAAACACAAATACAATCTTCACCCTTTTAAAAAGAGGCAGAGACATCCTGAAAAAAAAGCTGGAGGAACTTTGAATTATGGGTAAAAGAGATTTAAGGAATCCTGCTATGGAATCCCAAACAGACTTACTGATAAGGAATAAAATAAAAGATGCCTTTGATACTGTTCCAACCGGGGATTTAAAGGCTTCTACAATCCAATTTGTAATGGAAAATCAAAAAAAACCAGCTCAAAATTTCCGGAAAGGTCTGTTTTTCCACCCTTTTCCGGCTATGGCAGGAGGCTTTTTTGCAGTAATTCTTGCTGTTCTTATTCCCGTTTATTTTTTCCCAACAGTTTTCATAAGTGTTGATATAAACCCATCCCTGGAATTGGGGATAAACCGGCTCAACCGGGTTGTAAGTGTTAAAGGTTTTAATGAAGACGGAGAAATTCTTGCAAAAAAACTGGACATAAGGTTTATGGATTATCAGGATGCCCTTAATTTAATTCTGAAAAACCCGAAAATCACAGAACTGCTTGCTGCCGACGGGGTAATGAGCTTTTGTGTCGTAGGCCGGAACAGGGGAAAAAAACAGGAAATGAAAATACTTTCTACACTGGAAGAAAAAACAAAAACAAGCTTAAACACCTATTGCCATTACGCAGATTTCAAAGAGGTAAAAGAGGCCCACCACCAGGGGCTATCTTACGGAAAATACAAGGCTCTTATGCAGCTCAAAAAAAATTATCCCGAAATACAACCGGAAAATTTCAGGAACATTCCCATGAAAGACATTCACAGGATGTTGGAAAACTCCGGTGAAAACGATCCTGATTTTTTTGAACAATCTGAAAGGCAAGGTTTCAGGCATAATGGAAAGCAGGCACAGAACGGACACCACAACAGAGGAAAGGACAGTCCTTCCCATGAAAAGGGACCGAAAAGCCGGAACATGAAATAATTTTCCAGGATTTAATTTTGCCAAATTCTTTTGAAACCTGTATCCTCCGGTTATACGGAAGGGTAAATTCTGTTTACTTAAAAGCCCATTTATGATACTTTGACCTTGCCGGTACCATACCAGGTAGTGTTGAAAAAATCAAAATAAGGATGATTTGGATGAAAAGAATTACTGACAAAGGCAAGGCAGGAATGTTTACGGCACTATTTACAGCTGTAATCTGTGTAAGCGGTTTTATTTCATTTCCACTTCCCTTTTCCCCGGTTCCTGTTGTCTTGCAGGATATGATGTGCTTTCTTTCCGGAATCCTTTTGGGACCTGTATGGGGGTTCCTTTCTACCCTGCTTTACCTTGTACTGGGTCTCATAGGTCTCCCTGTTTTTTCCGGAGGGAGAGGCGGACTTACAGCCTTTCTTACAAGCCCTACAAGCGGCTTTATACTTGGTTACATTGCAGGAAGCCTTGCAGCCGCACTTATAATGATAAGCACCGGTAAAACAAAAAAATATGTTCTTACTGCCCTTTCAGGAGCTGTTGTTGCCGAAATAATAATTTTTATCCTGGGAATAATCTGGTTTATGAAAATCACAGGCTTTGGTATAGAGGATACTCTTGCAAAGGCAGTAATACCCTTTATTCCCGGAACCGTCATTAAAATTCTGATAGTAATTCCGGTTGTAAAATGGATTTACCCCCAGATTCTAAACAGAATGTACATGGTCAAAGATGAATAAGGCCGAACCTATTCTGGAAGTACAGAACATCTCTAAGGTTTTTCCTGACGGAAAAACCGGCCTTGACGGCATTGATTTTTCCATTGGGCAGGGGGATTTTACCGTAATTACCGGAGCAAACGGTTCCGGGAAAACCCTGCTTATGTCAATAATTGCAGACCTTGAAAAACCCAGCTCCGGAAAAATAATAAAAAAGGCCCCCGTAGGACTGGTTTTCCAGGAAGCTGACTCCCAGATTCTGGGGGAGACCGTACTGGAAGACACCCTTTACGGACTCAGACTTTCCGGAAAAAACAAAAAAGAAGCCGCATTCCTAGCCCTGGAAGCCCTGAAAAAAACCGGCCTTGAATCCAAGAAAGAACAGAGTGCAAGACTTTTATCGGGAGGGGAAAAAAGGCGGCTTGCTGTTTCGGCAATTCTCGCCCTTAACCGTGAAATCATTATTCTTGACGAACCATACGCAAACCTTGACTGGCCCGGGGTAAAACAGGTAAACAAGATTCTTCTGAGTCTGAAAGATGAAGGAAAAACCATAATCGTTTTAACCCATGAACTGGAAAAGGTTCTGGGATTAAGCAATAATCTGGGTGTTCTGTTCCGTGGAAAATTAAAATACTGGGGTAAAACAGAGGAAATTCTTCTTAAAAAAGATTTTGAAACTTTCGGAATAAGGAATCCTTTATCTCCCTTTCCAGTAAAAGACATAACCCCGGAGGGAAAAGAGCCTGGAGAAAATATAAAAGAGCAAATCAGGGAGGAAGTAAACAAACTTTTATGGCTGTAGAGCTCTTTTATAAGAACCCAAAAAAGAATCTTATTTCAGAAATACCGGGTATTATAAAATTCATTTTTTTGTGTGGTTTTTCGTTTCTCTGCTTTGCCGGAATAAATGGAAATAGCTTTGTTTTGCCTGCCGGTGTGCTTCTTGTATCCGTGGTTTTGGTTTTTGTTACAAAAACCTCCCTGAAAAATGTCGCAACCCTTTTTTCATTTATCATCATATACAGTATTCTTATTTTTCTGATAAAGACCCTGAGGTTTGATTTTTCAATTTCCAGTTTCCGGGAAATATACAGGTTTATAAGTTTTGAAAAACATGAACTTTCCGGGGCATTGCTTTATATCGTGAGGTTTTCTTCCGGACTTATCCTTTCTTCGGTTTTTTTCCAGAACACAAGCAAATCAGAAATCTCTGATTTTTTTTCTTATCCTGGACGGTTTTTCTGTAAAATTTCCGGCAAACCCTGGAAACCCTCCATATCAATTTACGCCGGGGCTGTGCTAAACCTTATTCCGGCAGTTTTTGACAAATGGAATCAAATCCGAAAGGCCCAGAAAGCAAGGCACCAGGGAAAAGTAAGGCTGAGGGATTCGGTTTATCTTATTGCGGTACAGATAACAGCAGTACTATCCTCTTCCATTTCATACACCGAGAATTATTACAAAGCAGTAAGAAACCGGGAAAATACAGACTGAATTTTATTATTCTCCCGGTACGTATGGAAAAACAATTTACTTTTAAATAATTTTAATGTATCCTATATCCGTAACATATATATTGTATTATTGTTATATTGTATACAGTATAAATACAGAATTCTTTACAGAGGTGGTAACAAATGGACGCTTATAACGGGCTTTCAGCTTCCGAGAAATCAGAAGCCCTTGCCAAAAGCTTTATGGTGAAAGTTTACGGTTGGATGGTATTTGCACTTGCAGTCAGTGGTGGAATAGGATTTTATCTTATAAAAAGCGGACTGATTTTTAAGATGCTTGCGACTCCCGGAATCTTTTACGGCTGCATTATTTTGGAACTGGTTGTTGTTCTTGCAATGAGTTTTTTAATGAATAAAATGTCAGTCATGGTAGCCGGGGCTTGCCTTATAGCCTACTCTGCCCTTAACGGTGTGACATTTTCGGTAATCGGACTTGCCTTTGACGTACGGTCTATTTTTTCCGTATTTGCCATTACCGCAGGAATGTTTCTCGCAATGTCAGTTTACGGTGCAAAGACAAAGGCCTCCCTCAATTCCGCAGGAAGGTACCTTTTTATGGCGCTTATTGGAATTCTGATTGCTTCTGTTGTAAATATTTTCTTAAAATCCAGTGGTCTTGAATGGATAATTTCACTGGTTGCAGTTGCAGTTTTTACCGGATTAACAGCCTATGATACCCAGAAAATAATCGGTATCTCAAAGTACAATGATGAATCCGAACATTTTGGTAAGATAGCAATATTCGGAGCCCTCCAGCTCTATCTGGACTTTATAAACATCTTTATTTATCTTTTGAGGCTGTTTGGTTCTTCCAAAGACTGAGATTAAATTTTATGATTTTCCGTCCCGGTAAAAAATTTTAACCGGGACTTTTTTTTTAGGTTACAAAGCAATCATGTACAGTTAGTACATTAAAAAAACATCAACCGTAACACCCAACCTCTATATTTTCACCGGAAAATTTTTTTAAGATAAATCTGAAAACCGGACTTTATTCCGTTCAGGCGGATAAGGATTTATTTTTGACAGTCAATCGACAAAAGGAAAATAAAAGTGTACTATCAGAACAAGGAATATTTTTCCCAAAGGAGCATGAGCATACAATGTATTTTAAACCCGGACAGGAAATAGAAACAAAAATCGTTGCTATAAGCGGTGACTGTGTTTTTCTTGACTTAAATGCCAAATCCGAAGGAATTCTTGACGTTTCGGAAGTAAAAGACGGACAGGGGAATATAACGGTAAAAGAAGGGGATTTGATTAAGGTTTATTTCCTTCATGAAAAAAACGGTGAAATGATTTTTACAAAAAGGATTTCAAGTGAAAAAGGAACTTCAGAAAACCTTAAAACAGCCTGGGAAAACCATATACCTGTACAGGGAACCGTAGAAGAAGAAATAAAAGGCGGATTTAGAATCAAGGCCGGGGAAGTACAGGCCTTTTGCCCCTTTTCCCAGATTGACTACAAGGAAAAAAAGGAACCCTCTAGTTACATAGGAAAAACCTACTCTTTTTATGTCCAGGAGTACAAGGAAAACGGCAAAAACATTGTTCTTTCCAGGAGAATTCTTTTGGAAGAGGAAAATTCAAGCCGGATGGAATCATTAAAAGATTCAATTGTGCCGGGGGCAAAAGTTAAAGGCACTGTAAAATCCTTGCATAAATTCGGGGCCTTTGTCGATGTTAAAGGTCTCCAGGTACTGGTTCCAATCTCCGAGATTTCCTACGAAAGAATTGATGATATTTCTTCTGTCCTTAAAGAAGGGGAAGAAGTAACCGGCATTATCATAAATACAGACTGGGAACATAACAAAATAAGCATGAGCCTTAAAGCCTGCATGACCGACCCCTGGGAAAAAGTTGCGGAAAATTTCCATGTCGGTGAAAAATACCCGGGAAAAGTACAAAAACTTACGAATTTCGGCATAATCATTTCCCTGGGGAACGGAATTGACGGGCTTTTGCATATTTCAGAACTGCAGAAGTTGGAAGGTTTTTCCAGTCTGAACAAAATGTTCAAAAAGGGGGATGATATTTCCGTCATAATTTCCGAAATAAACAAGGATAAAAAACGGATATCCTTAAAAACACCCCAGTCCCAGGATGAAGATGCAATAACAAGAAAATACCTGGAATCCCAGGATGAGGGTGAAACATACAATCCCTTTAAAGCCTTGTTAAAAAAATAAACCGTTTTTTTAAAGAGTTTTTTTAATTGGCTTAAAAGAATCATTTTCCTAAAGGGCTGAAGTGCACCTCCTAAAATTGAACTTTTTTTGTCCAACTTTAGGGGTGCACTTCAATTTACGAAAGCCCTTTTTTATTGCAGCATTGTTTTTCTTTACTGATTCCTGTTTATACATTACAATTCACTCAGGGTGTATCATAAAACATGAAAAACAGGATACTATTTCATTTTTTGTTACTGACTTTCTTTATTTTTTCCTGCACAAACTATCCCAAGGCGGTAGAAGACAAAAATTCTTCAGGAAATTTTTTTTATACCTCGGGGACAAATATATATACCCCGGAGGGTAACACATTTCCAATAAAGGGGATAGCCTTTGGAAACCGTGTATGGGATAATCCTTCCCTCCCCCCAAAAGAACACCATACAGCAGATTCATACAAAAAAATGAAAGCCCTGGGATTTAATACCGTAAGGTTTTATATAAATTATGGGCTTTTTGAATCTGACGCAGAACCTTATAAATACCGGGAAACAGGTTTTGACTGGTTAAGGCAGAACATCAAGTGGGCAAAAGAAAACGGAATGTATCTGATAGTAAATATGCACTATCCCCAGGGAGGTTACCAGTCAAACGGAGAAGGTTTGGAATTATTTGAAAAAAAATCAAATCAAAAAAGACTCGCCGCTCTGTGGAATGCCATAGCAAAGGAATTTGCAGAAGAAAGTACAATACTTGGCTGGGGGATCGTAAATGAACCGGTTCCACTTTACGACGGGAAATCAGCGGAAAGCTCCTTAAAGACCTGGGAAGAACTTGCAAACAATCTTGTTGACGCAATAAGAAAAGCAGATAAAAACCACATAATTTTTGTAGAAAAGGCTAACGGAATTAAAGATCTTGAAGGAAACTGGTACGGAACAGACCTGGAACATTATTATCCTGAAATAAAAGACGGTAATTTTGCCTATGAAGCCCACTTTTACGAGCCTTTGTGGTACACCCACCAGGGAACCGATTGGACAGAAAATAAATATTCTGATGCAATTTATCCGGACGAAAATACAGGAAAAATGGCAGGAAATGTAACCTGGTACAGCTATCAGAAAGATATTCAACCAATAAATTATTCTACGGAAACCTGGATTGACTTTGAAACAGCCCCGATAAAAATCACCGGGCCGGAAATAAGCTCTGTTGCAGCAGTGGTTCAGGCAGAAAACCTTATGGATACAGGGAAAGTCTTTGTAGACAACATCGTAATAGAAGAATACGACCGGGATAATACATTTGTCCGGATTATTTTTCAAAGAGATTTTGAAGAAGAAACCGGTTTTTGGCTTTGGACTGAAAACCAGTCAAAAGGTCAGGCCCTTATTCTCTCCGATCCGGATGGAAAAAGCGGCCAATGTGTACTAATTACCGGCACTCAAGGAGATGCCAACATAACCATGGAATTTGTTCCTGCAAAACAGAATTACTCCTACAGGCTTAAGTTAAGATTGAAAACCCAAGGAATCCCGGAAGAAGCCTGCGTCAGGGGCAGACTTGATTTTGGTACAGGAGGCGTTCCCCTGGACTTTAACAGGGATTATTTAAAGGAAAAAGTCCTAAGCCATAAAATGATAACAGACAAAAAAAACAAACCCCTTTACATAGGGGAATTCGGGGCTTATTATGTCGTTTTTGAAGAAAACCAGGAGGGTATAAACCGTGGAGGGGCAGAATACATAAAAGATATCCTTAATATTTTTACGGAAGAAAATATTGGATTTACTTTTCATGCCTACCACGAGGAAGCCTTTGGCTTATACCAGTCATCACCTTGGGTATATCCTGATGACAAAGACCTTAACCAGGAATTATACCGGATTTTTTTATCGGAACTTAAAAAATAAAGTCCAAAGGCATTAACATTTATTTTTTAATTTTAAGGCTCTTTAATCTCTTCTTTTTCTTTCAAATATGATACAATCCCTCCATGAACTTTTCAAACCTGGGGCTTGATTCCCTTTTCGACCGGATTTTAAACGAATTAAAAATACAGGAACCTACAAAGGTTCAGGAAAGTGCCATACCGGAGATTTTGTCTCTTTCCACAAAAAAAGACAACAAAAGCAAACTCCTTATAATGGAAAGTGCAACCGGAACAGGGAAAACCCTGGCATACCTTCTTCCGATATTGGAAGTAATCAGGAACGAAGACCAGGGAAATCCTTTAGTGTTGATTTGCCTTCCTACAAAGGAGCTGGCTTCGCAAATTAAGACTCATTTGGACTTGGTGACATCCAAATTTGAAAAACCACTGAAATCTGTCCTTCTTCTCGGCGAAGCCCCCATGAAGCGGCAGATTGAAAGGCTGAAAGAAAAACCCTTTTTTGTAATCGGCACAGTGGGTAGGATTCTGGAACTAATCCACCTGAAAAAACTTAAGACTGAATCCCTGGACTTTCTGGTATTGGACGAAGTTGACAGGCTTTTCTCAAAAGAAATGAGGGAAGAAACAGAAACCCTGGGTAAATTCCTCCCCGAAAATCTTATGACCATTGCCGTCTCAGCCACTTTAAACCGGAATCTGGAAGAAAAACTTATAGATTTTCTGGAAATTGATAGGGAAAACCTAAAGGAAGTAAGGCTTCCGGCAGAAGAAATACTGAAAAAGAAAATCACCCACTGGGCCTTTTATGCCCAAAGACGGGATAAGATTCCCCTTTTGCGGAGTATTCTTCATGTTTTAAATCCCGAAAAAGCCCTTGTTTTTACCGGGGAATCAGGCCAGGTCCAGAATATAGTTTCCCAACTGCTATATAAAAAAATCCCGGGTGTAGCAGGAATAAATGCAAAAATGGATAAATTCACCAAGCAGGAAATTCTCCGGGATTACAAGAAAGGAAAAATAAAAATTCTTGTAACCAGCGATTTAAGTGCCAGGGGGCTTGATATTCCGGACATAACCCACGTAATCCAGATGGATATCCCCCAAAGCCAGGATTTTTTTATCCACCGGGCAGGAAGAACAGGCAGGGCAGGAAAAACCGGAATGAATATTCTTATAGGGGACAGGGGGGAAATGTTCCGGCTGAAAAACTTTGAAAAAAATCTGGGAATAACAATTTTTCCAAAAATGCTTTACGGTGGATCAGTACGGGAAATTCCGGGGGAAATGCTTCAAGACCCCGCTTTTTTTGAACAACAAGAGGAAAACCGGAAGAAAGAACCTGAAACATACGGGGCTTTTTCCCAAAAAGAAAAAGGCAAGGCGGATTTAAAACACCCTTCAAAGGAGAAAGCAGACAAATCCGTCTCAAAAAACACCGGTAAAGAGCGGAAAAAACATACTGAAAATACTTTCACAAAACAATCCCTATCCTCCGCCCATTCCCGGGCTTTACAGGAAAAAAAAGACAGTGAAAAATCTACCGGTAAAAAAGGAATAAAGACCTCCGGGCAGGAAGATTTTTCCAGAGTCCCGCAGACAAAGACTCCCTTTTATGCCGGAATTTATTCACCAAAAAAACATAAAAGAAATGGCAAAAAAAGATAAAAAGGTGTAGAATACAAGTCTATGAAGGTTTTAATACTCTCGATTACAGCAGGACAGGGGCATAATGCAACAGCCAAGGCCATAAGCACTTACCTGGAAACCATGGGGATTGAGTCGAGAATCCTCGATACGTACATGTACCTGAATCCGATTTTAGGGGAAACCGTAAACAAGGGTTATCTTTTTACCTCCAGCTCAATCAAGCACACTTACTCCAAGGTATACAGCATGCTTGAAAAAAGAAAGAAAAGTAAGCCCATAATGTCCTGGACCAGACTTTCAAATAAATTCATGGCACTAAAATTAAAGGGGTTTATAAGAAGGTACGCACCTGATGTTATAGTATGTACCCATATTTTTGCCGGGATATTGATAGATGTTCTTTTGGAAAGGGACAAAATACAGGCAAAAACCATGGGGATTGTTACGGATTTTACATTTCACCCATATTGGGAAGAAGCCCTGCACTTGGATTATGTAATCACCCCCTCTGAGCTTATGGAAATCCAGGCCAGGAAAAAAGGTTTTATACCAAATCAGATAATGGCGTTGGGAATCCCAATAAATCCTAAATTTTCCACTTCAATCCCAAAAGAGGAAGCAAGAGAAAAACTCGGTCTTAATCCGGACTTAAAAACCCTTCTGATTATGGGCGGCAGCATGGGATACGGTAACCTTGCGGAAACCGTTATAGAACTGGACAAAATCGAGGAAGATTTCCAGCTTATCACTGTTTGCGGAAACAACAAGGAAGCAAAAGAAGAAATTGATAAACTAAAAACCAGTAAAAAAATCCTTAACTACGGTTATACAGACAATGTTGATTTACTTATGGATGCGGCTACCTGTATTGTTACCAAACCGGGGGGCTTAACCACTTCCGAAGCCCTTGCAAAAAACCTGCCGATTATTATCGTTCATCCTATTCCGGGGCAGGAGTACCGTAATACAGATTTTTTGTTAAACTGCGGGGTTGCAGCAAAAGCTTCTTCTACAAGTCCTGTTTACGAGATAGTATTCCAGCTGTTTAAAAATCCAAAACGTTTGGAGCTGATGAAGGAATGTATATCCTTAATCCGCAAACCTGATTCTACAAAGGATATATGCGAATTTATCAAAAAAATCGGAAGTTCAGAGGTTTAAATGAATCAAATACCTGATGAAATTCTGGATTTTTTTAAAACCTCAGGAGCCTGGCTTTACGGAGGCAGGTTTCCGGCATCTATGGAAAAAGAAGAAATGGAACTGTATTCCCCTTCTATTGGAATGTTGGAAAATATGTCCTGTATAAATGTAAACAGAAAAGCAGGGGCCGGTGTACACAGGGAAACAGTTCCGCCTGAGAATCCAGTTCAAAAAACTTTCCGGTCCGGGGAAAATTTCCCCGTAAATCCCGGAAACAACCAGCATATGGAAGAAGAGAATCCGTCAGTTTCCGAGGAAGAAAAAATCAGGTTTTTAAAACAGATTTACGGCGAAATCAGGGAATGTACAAAATGTCCACTGTGTTCCTACCGTAAAAATGCAGTTCCCGGTATGGGCAGCACCACCCCCTTGGTTATGGCCATAGGAGAAGGCCCGGGTGCCGACGAAAACGAACAGGGGTTGCCTTTTGTAGGAAAGGCGGGGCAGCTTTTAGACAAAATGCTTACTGCAATAAATCTTTCCCGCAAAAAGAATGTATACATAGCCAATGTGGTTAAATGCCGTCCACCAAACAACAGAACCCCGACTGTAAACGAAACCTCGGCTTGTCTCCCTTTTTTAAAAAGACAAATAGAGATTCTGAAACCAAAACTGATTCTGGCTTTAGGCAGGACAGCTGTCCAGGCACTGCTAAACACTACGGAAGGAATCAATTTTTACAGGGGCAAGGTTGTAAAATACAACAACAGTATCCTCCTTATGGCAACCTACCACCCAAGTGCCCTGCTCCGGGATGAACACCTCAAAAGACCTGCCTGGGAAGATTTAAAAAAATTCAGACAGCTTATACTTTCAGTAGACCCTGATTACGAAAACACATTCACTGAATCCCCCACAAAAGACACTAGCAGCGGAGTCTGAAGAAAATGAGGCCCTATCTAGAGGTTCTGCTGGACATTCCCCTGTACCAGACCTTCGTATACCGGAATTCCACCGAAAGCCCAGCCTTACCTGGCCAAAGGGTGGAAATTTACTTTGGAACCCGTAAGACTACAGGATTCGTTGTTACGGACCATGATACAGTGCCAAAATCTTCCGGTCTGGAAGAAAAAGATTTCGGAAAAATAAAAACCATAAGAAGGACAATAGACAAAGAAATCCTTTTTGACCGGAATACTATTTCCCTGGCTTATTGGATGGCAGACTACTACCTCTGCTCACCCGGAGAAGCCTTAGGTGCAATGATTCCATCCGGAAGAAGAGAAACGGAAACATCCCAGCTTCCCGGATCCGAGGATTTTTATTCGGCACGGGACAAAAGCCTTTCAACCGAACAGCAGGAAGCCCTGGAATACATAAATTCCAATCCGGGAAAAACCACATATCTTTTTGGTATAACCGGAAGCGGTAAAACTGAAGTTTTTTTGCGGGCAACGGAAGAAAACATAAGCAGAGGGAAAGGGGTTATATACCTGGTTCCGGAAATTTCCCTTACCCACCAGGTTTCAGTTGATATAAAAAAAAGATTCGGGGATAAGGCAGCAATACTCCATTCTGCCCTCACCCCCTCCCAAAGACTGGGAGAGTGGCTCAGAATAAAGAGGGGGGAAGCACTTATTGTCATAGGGGCAAGAAGTGCTGTTTTTGCCCCGGTAAGGAATCTGGGACTTATAATAATTGACGAAGAACACGACCAGTCATATAAATCCGGGAACACCCCGAGATACAACGCAAGGCAGGTGGCTCAAAAAAGGAAAGTATTGGAAGGTTGTTCAATTGTGATGGGAAGTGCCACCCCCTCCTGCGAAGCCTGGTATCAATGCCGTAAAGGTGAAATCAAGGAATTCCGGCTGACAAAAAGGCTTTCAGGAGGTGCACCCCCGGAAATTAAATGCGTCAGTCTGGAAGGAGTGGAAGGTCCCCTTTCCCCGGAACTTATCAGAGCTGTAAAAGAAGCAAAGTCCCAAGGAAGACAGAGTATTCTTTTTTTAAACCGCAGGGGTTTTTCCCACTTTTTTAAATGCCGCAGCTGCGGTAAAACCCTTACCTGTAAAAACTGTTCTGCCAGCATGACCTACCACAAAAGCCGCAAACGGATGATTTGCCATTACTGCGGCTGGTCAATAAAACCTCCAGGTGCCTGCCCTTCATGCGGTTCACTGGATGTTAATTATGCCGGATTTGGTACCGAGTTTATCGAAGAAGAAATACAAAAAAACTTTTCCGGATATACTTACAGAAGAATTGATACTGATTCTGTTCAAACCAAGGACAGTCTTGCACTTGCTATAAAAGAATTTAAAGAAGGGAAAATAGACATCCTTTTAGGTACCCAGATGGTAGCCAAAGGTTTGAATTTCCCCGGTGTGCAGGTTGTGGGGGTTATATCAGCCGACACAGGACTTATGTTACCTGATTTCCGGGCTTCGGAAAGAACTTTTTCTCTGATTGTCCAGGTTTCCGGCCGTGCCGGGAGATATTTTCCCGACGGAAAAGTAATTGTACAAACCTTTATGCCCTCCCAACCGGCAATAGACTGTGCCTGCCGGGGAGAAAAAGCCATAGAAGAATTTTATACAAAAGAAACAGCTGTAAGAGCTGTTATGGAATTTCCACCTTTTACAAGATTGATAAGGTTTGTTTTCAGGTCAAAAAAACAGGAAGCAGCCTTAAACGCCTCGGAAGAAGCAAAATACATCATCTCGGACCTTTTAAAAGACACCTGCCCCGGGGAACAAAATATGCAGCCCGCCGGCTTGCAGGAAGAAAATCCCCCTTCACCTCCCTATGAAATTTTAGGCCCTGCGGAATGTCCCCTGGCAGTCCTTTCCGGAAATTACCGCTACCAGCTCCTTTTAAAAGGCCGTGAAATGAAGACAATACACAAAGCCGCAAGAAGATTTATCCGGGAATTCAAGGCTCCACAAAATGTCTACATCGAAACGGATGTAGATCCGGCAAGCCTGCTGTAAAACCTTGACAAAAAACTGATTTATAACATAAACGGTACGGTTTTCTCCGGTATCATGTATTCTATTGCATTTCTTTTATGGCAAAAATATTGAAAAAAAAACATCGATTTTGTATTATTGGAAATAAGGCAGGTATTTTCAACAATAGTTTATGGACGATTTTACTGAATATTTTGGAACCTCTGTTTACGGTATTATAAGAGACACAGGGGAAATATACAAAGAAATCGATATAAAACAGAAAGAATGGAAAAAATCCAGTCCAGCCCAATGTCCCCGGGGGTGCGGCAAGTGTTGCCATAATTTTGAGCCCGACCTTTTTGAATCCGAGGCCCTGTACATGGCAGCCTGGATTCTCAAAAACCAGCCGGAAAAAGCAGAAGCCCTTATTAACGGAACTTTTACCCCCTACAGACAAGAGTCAAATCTTCCCGAAAATGGCTGTATTCTATATGACCCGGATACGGAATACCATTGTACAGTTTACGAAGGCAGAGGCTTTATATGCAGACTTTTCGGATATTCCGGGGACAGGAATAAAAACGGTAAAATCAGATGGGTTCCCTGCAAATTCATACCTGAAAAAATGCTTTCTGGTAAATTCCGGCACAGACAATATACTCAGGAAGAAATCCAGGAAGAGCTGGGAATTCTTCCCCCGGTAATGCAGGATTTAATGGGACAGGTACCCTCCCTGACCCCGGACAACACAACCACAGAACCTCTGAGAACAGCACTTCCAAAAGCCTTAAAAAAATTAAAGCTACTGCTTTCATTCACAGTTCCTCCGGAACCAAATTCCCCTGCACCAACAACTCCCTCAGCTGCATAAATTTAAAACCGTGGTTTAAAGTTTTATACGGGATTTTTTATGAAAGATTTGACTATAAATCTTGCTATCTTACAATACGCTATCATTACTAAAACTGAATATCAGCCCCGGGCAATCCAAGGTTTTTCAAGAGAGAGGAGAATTTCTTTTGACACCCTTCTTAACTATTTAAAAAGCAGTGAAACATCTGATTTATTGTTTTGAAAAAAGAGATTCAATTAAATAACTCCAATGGATAAAAAAGCCTGTAAAACCTATTTTTTTTCAGGAAGATAAACTTTATTATAAATTTAAATATTGGAATAAATCCCAAGGGCCTTTCCCGTTGATGGTACAGGTACACACTGGCTATTCTTTATAAATTGATTTATATTTACCTTATGGATTATAAGACCCTGAAAATGAAATTTCTTGAACATTATGAGCGTCCGGCTACAAGAAAAAGTTCCAATAAAGTTTACAGTAAAAACCTTGTATGAATATGCCAAAAACAAGAAACTTGAAAAACTGGATATTGCGGTTCAAATTGCTGATGAATGTAAGTGGTTCGACATTTTTACTTCTTAAAGCAGGAGTTAAATATGACAGACAAAGAAATTGAAAATATTATTACCCATAAGGGGGAAAGGTGCATTGAAACCATCCCCGTTCAAAGATGTATCCTTTCCAATGACAAGGGGCATGTAATTTTTAAAGACGAATTTCAACAGGATGATTCTTTATTTTCAGATGACTGCTCTTGTTATATCCAGGGATTGGTGGACGCATGCCTTGAATCATTTGAAGCAGAATATTTTAAAAGGGAAATTTTCACCTGCTCCTGCGGTGATGCCGAATGCGGCGGGTTTCATAAAGTTTACTCTCTTTTGAAAAACGGACAGATTTATATCTGCGTAAATGATGAAATCATTCTTCATTTTTACCAAGAACAATTCAAAACTGAAGTAATGAAAATTCTTGAAAATATGCTTAATGAACTGAAAACAGAATATGCACTTTATCCTTTTCCTGGAACGATAACAGATGATGACGAGATAATGGAAATGATTAAAAAACTTAAACCAGATTATGATTTTTCTGGTTACTTAAAATCCAGGCCCCATAAAATTCTTATTATGGGAGACGGCGAAAATATTTACAGGGATATTGATAAGGAATGGCATAGTTTTGAAAAAGACGGTTCCCTAATATTTTGGAAAGAGGGGAAAACGACCGCCACCGTCAAACTAGAGGGATTCCTTGAATGGTCTTTGGAAACAAAAAACATTAACAGTCTCTCGGCAGGTGGGTTTTCCTGGCAGGATTGGAACAACCGGGGAATACTTTTTGCACAGAAACTTGCAGAACAGCTTCCGGAAAACTATTATGTTTATTATGGATTCAACCCACATGACAATAATAACCAAGGGAAAAAACCATTCAGAATCCTCAAGTTATGAAAAATAACACCTTTCATAAACCCAAAATGGCCGAAAACAACTTGAAATATTTTCAGCTGTCCTGGGTCTGAGTGATTATGCTTTTCATCATATCCTTGGAAAGCTGCCCGGGAATATACCCAAAAACATTTCCGGCCTTGTCAATCATAAAAGTTGTGGGAAAAGCACTTATGGAATATTTAAAAAACATCTCACCTGTAGTGTCCATTACAACAGGATAGGTATAACCATTTTCATTAAGAAAATCCACAATTTGTTCCCTGTTTCCTTCCCTGCCCAAACCTGGGGCAGCTATTCCCAAAATAACCACATCCCGGGAATTCTTGCCATATTCATTATATAATTCCTCAATTTCAGGCATTTCAGCCCTGCAGGGTGGGCACCAGGTGGCCCAAAAATTAAGGAAAACCGTCTTTCCCTTATAGGCCGAAAGTGTATGTTCGTTTCCATACTGATCCAAAAGAGTAAAGTCCGGCGCAGGAATTACCTGCCTTTCTTCAGTTTTTTTTGCAACCTCATAAACATAAGGATTTTCTTTTGCATTTTCTTTTCCATAAGAGCCATTAAAAAGGGCTGTACTGATTTCAATTCCCATTTTTTCGAACTTTTCGGTATAGGCAGAAAAATTGTCCTCAATAACCGGCTGGCTTGAATTCATAAGCCCTGCAATCATAAGTATACCCATAACAATCATAATGCAACCTCCAATAATAACAGTTATCCGGACAACACTTTGATGCTTTTTGAAAAAACCTAAAATGGTTCCGGTAAAAATTCCCGTGATAAGGAAAGGAATAATAAACCCCAGGGTATAACAGGCAATCAA
This sequence comes from Candidatus Gallitreponema excrementavium, assembly GCA_017694795.1. Lineage (GTDB taxonomy): Bacteria > Spirochaetota > Spirochaetia > Treponematales > Treponemataceae > Gallitreponema > Gallitreponema excrementavium. The sequence goes on along the minus strand of JADIMM010000083.1, from coordinate 6,056 downwards.
CAAAAAACCCTTTCCCCAGGAAGCAGAAGACCCGGCAAGAATAAGAACAGAAGTAAAAACCGGGCCGATACAGGGGGTCCAGCCGAAACTGAAAGTAAAACCCAGTACCAGGGCAGTAAAAGGATTTACAGAGGCAAGATTCAGCTTTACAGGGATTTTCTTTTCAGACTTAAAAAAAGAAAACCTGCCGAAAATCCCGGTTTGATTCAAACCAAAAAGAACAAGCAGAATTCCTCCGATTCTGGTAATCCAAACCGAAGCATCCGAAAAGAACTTGCCTGCACCGGTAACACCAAGCCCCAAAAGAAAAAAGGCAAAACTTATCCCCAAAACAAAAAACAAAGTATTTACCAAAACCCGGCTTTTTTTATAAATTATCTCACCTGATTCGGTAACAGTCTTTGCCCCGCCGGAAAGATACCCCAGATACAAGGGTAAAAGAGGAAGGACACAGGGTGAAAAAAAACTCAAAATTCCCTGCACAAAAACAGTTACAGCAGAAACATTAACCTGTAAATCAAAACCCATCTTTGTCCCCTGCAAAATACCTAGGCAAACAAAAAAAATGCCGGAAAGCAATACTAAAAATATAATGGAGCCCTACAAAAGTCAAGCTGTCAATGAAACAGGAAGTTTTGCATAGTATAAACATAAAGCTATGCTTCCGGCTTTACCCCATGGAGAGCCTGCTCTTCTTTAAAATCCACAACATTAACATCAGTTATGGAACCGGAAGAAGCCCCAATACTCCACTGGGAAGAAGCAGCAAACCAGTATTTGTCCAAAACCCGGTTTATATCCTGTACAGTAATTTCTTCAATCTTCCCGCTGAAATCTTCATAATAGGAAAAATCACCGTTATACAATTCCCCCAAAACCATCATTCCCACAAGCCCCCGGTTTGTGGTATTGCTGCCGTAAAAAGAATTTATATACTTGTTCTTGTAATTATGGAGAACCTCTTCAAATCCGGAATATTCAAAGCCCCCCTCCGGAGATTTTCCCTTTATCACCTTACCCTGCTTTAAGATTTCAAAACTCTCGTTTAAGGCAGACACAAGCCTGTCCAAATCGGAAACCCGGTAAAAAATAATCTCGTTTACAGGACTTTGGGAGACAGTTGCAGTATTAAAAACGGAATAACAAAGACCGTACTTTTCCCTTACCACATTAAAAAGAACATCATCCATAATCATCGAAGCCAGGGCAAAGGGAAAATAATCCTCAGAATCCCTTTCCGGGGCAGAAGTTATCCTTACCGCATAGGAAGAATTTTCGGCAAATTCAAGGGGAACCAGCTGGATGCCGGTATCAAGTTCAAGGTGAGGAATCACCCCGGCCTCAAAACCCCGGGATTCAAGCTTTCCGATTTTCCGGTTCAAAAGCCTTAAAAGCTTTTTGGGACTAATATCCCCGGAAAAAAACAGGGCAATCCTGTCCTTGTCCAAAAGCTTTTTATGGCAGTCCGAAAGCCCCTCCAGGGTAATGGAATCGGCAAAGACTTCAGAGGGCACAGAAGGAATTACTCCGTAAGGATGATTCTGATACAAAAAATCAAAGGCCCGGGCATTCAGCATGGCAAAGGGATCACTCTTAAAATCCGCAATACGGTTTTTGTAGGAAACCTTGTATTTTTCCAAAACCGGCTCCGAAAACACAGGATTAAGAAGCATTCCGGAATAATAATCAAAGGTCTTTTCAAAATATTTATCAATGCTGGAAAAAGAAATAAAGGAATAATCCTGGTTGCTCCCGCTGTAACAGCCGGAACTTGTATCGGAAAAAAACTTTATAATTTCATTTTCGGAATGAAAGTCAGTCTCTTTTTGCATAAGGCTTAAGGTTACGGCTTCCATATCTCCCAAGGGAGCCACTCCGGAAACATCATCATTCCCAGGCAAAGCACCCTTTTTAAACACTGTGGAAAGGTAAAAAACCCGGTTTACAGGATTTTCATGAAAATAAACAGGGATCCCGTTATCCAGGTAATAAACCGAATAAGAATCATCTTCTGTTCCATAGGTTTTACCAAGACTGGAACAGGAAACCAAAAACAAACCTATAAAAAAAACACAAAAAAATCTGTATATCTTCATTTTACATTCCCCTTAAAACAATAAAATCACCTGCTTTTGTTGTACCAAAAAGCATTCTCGGCAGTAATTTCTTTAAAACCAAAACTTTCCAAGTCCTCCCGGTTTGCCTCATAAGAAGCAGGGGACAAAACCAAAACCACAAGGGGGGACCGGTTTTCAAGATACTTTTTTACAAAAGCCTGGATGTCACTTTGGGTAACAGATTCAAGGTTTTTCTGATAATCAAAATAATACCCGGGACTGGTATTTGCCCACCAAAAACGGAATTCATTAAAAAAAGCCTCGGTGGTATCGGTGGAAATTATCCTCTGGTTTTCCACGGATTTACATACAGAATCAATCTGCCTTGAGGAAAAATAATCCTTCTGCCCAGCCATAAGGGGAATCTCCGTATAAAGGAGGGATTCGGTAAAATTCACAGTCCTCCGGGCAAGCTGCTTGTCAGGATTTTTCAAGCCGGCATAAAAAGTAATGTAACTGGAATCAGGCTTTGTAAGATACCCTCCCCCGATGGAATTTTCCGAAAGAAAATCCACAGAAGGATAATTAAAAACATTCCTTATAAAGGTGGAATTAAGGTCATTTATAAGGCTGGACCAGACATCAGCCCCATAAGTGGATTCCAAATCAGAAACAGTATCAGGCCCCCTGAAATAAATATTCACAGAGGCATAAGAATCCGAAACCCCGGGACTTTTAAAATAATAAAATTGAGGGGAATCAAAGGGATCAGGATTCTGGTATTCAGTCATGTTGTCCCAGTAGGTACATTCCCCCTCCCAGTCCCCGTAAATTTCCTTAACAAGGGATAGGGCTTCCTCCTTGTCAACATCCCCACCGATAAACAAGGCACAGTTTGAAGGGACATAAAATTCATCCTTAATGGCCCTTAAATCCCCTATATCCGCATTCATGATATTTTCCACGGAACCGGCAGGATCAAGCCTCCAGGGGTAATCAGGAAAAAGCAGACTGTTGATTCCATAAGCCAAAACCGTAGAAGGATCAGCCGCCTTGTCCGCAATCTCGGAAACAACAACCTTTTTTTCATTTTCAAATTCCTCCGGCAAAAGAAGAGGAGACCTTAAGGCACTGGACCAAAACCTAAGCCCGGCCTCCAATTCCCTGGAAGGAACAGTAAAATAATAATTAACATAATCAGAAGAAGTAGAACCATTCCAAGAAGGAACCCCCAAAGAAGCAATGGCATCCTGAACCTTGGAAGAATCAGGGTAAAGCTCGTTCCCCTTAAACATCATATGCTCGTATAAATGAAAAAGCCCCGCATTTTCCTCAGACTGGCCAAAACCCCCGCCCTTAATCAAAACCTCAATGTAAACCAGGGGAACAGAAGAATTTTCCAGAATATAAACATCCAGCCCATTGTCAAGCTTGTAATTAAAAAGCCCCCTTACCGGAGTCTCAAAAGAAAACAGAAAAACCGGAAAAATAAAAAAACAAAAAACAAAAAACCTTTTCACCAAAAACTCCTGAAAAAAATTAAAAAAACAAGGGAGCAGCCCAAAACAGCAGTCAAAACCACCCCGAACAAAAACAACAAAGACTAAAAAAGAATACAATATTTAAAAAAAAATATAAACAAAAAACACAGGATAAGGACAAATAAACATACAATATTACCCTGCCCGACCCCTTGACAAAAAAAAATGTTTTATATAGGATAAAAACAACCTTGCGGGGGTGGTGGAATTGGTAGACACGCTAGCTTGAGGTGCTAGTGGCGCGAGCTGTGCCAGTTCAAGTCTGGTCTCCCGCACAAGAGCTTAAACCTGCATTTTCGTAAAAGAAATATGCAGGTTTTTTTTATGGGGGAGCAAATGGAAAGGCAGAAAAAACCCGGATTTCTCCCCCAAAAACTGCCTTTCCATAAAATCCCGGTAAAAAAAAATAAAATCCCGGCTCCCCCTGTCTCCCAAGCAAGCCCCAAAATCTTAAAGAGAAAAAAGAATCACTACACAACCAATCCCCCGGCTTGTCCGCCACCCCCTCGCGGACAACAGCCAAAACGCCTTGGCATCTAAAAAGCCATACCTTACCAAAAGCCGTGAGCCAAAGCCCCGAAAAAAAAATGCCGGTTTCAAAGGCGGAAACCGGCAAACTATCCAAGAATTCTGCTTTGCAGAATTCTTGAGCTTTTGTGCCTTTGCAGAGAAAAACTCTGTTTTTTTTGGCAAAACCCGGTCGCAAAGGCGGCAAAAGCGGGTTACTGCGCAGAGCGGACGAGGCGGAAGCCGTAGTCGTAGTACCGGCTGCAGGGGATGCTGCTGCCCCGGTACGAGACGGTACAGTAAGAGGCGTTGTAGCTCCAACCGCCGCCACGATCTACCCGGCGCCTGCCGGTATCCGGTCCTGCAGGATCCTCTGTACCGCTGGGATAGCCGCTACTGCTGTCATACCAGTCCCAGCACCACTCAAATACATTACCGCTCATGTCATAAAGCCCCAGGGCATTGGCTTGCTTTTTACCTACCTCATGGGTCTCGCTGTCGCTGTTATCATAGCACCAAGCCACATCATCTATTGTGCCACTGCCACTGTATGTGTTGTCCCAACTGCTGTCTGTAATTCCAGTTTTGCCTCCCCGGGCGGCGTATTCCCATTCCGCCTCTGTAGGGAGCCGGTAACCGTCAGCATCAAAATTACAGGTTACCGATTCCCAGTCAGCATAATCTTCGGCACCGGTTGATGTAGGGGAAGTTCCCCAGTCAGCAGGGTCTGTAGAACTTTTAATGGTATAACAGGGGGTCAAGCCATTCCTAATGCTCAAAAGGTTACAGTATACGATTGCATCGTACCAGCTCACACGTTCCACAGGACGCCTTTCCTGAACCTCCCCCTCTGCAGGTGGTTCATCTACTCCCTGGAAATAACTGGGATTGGGTGCTATGCCGTTTTGGTTCCCGGTCATTACGCTTACAAATTCCTCCTGGGTTACCTCATAAGGGGAAATCCAGAAACTTGAGAGGGTTACTTCTTTACCGTTGAGGGTAGCGTCCCCTCCCCTCACAAAAACTTTACCTTCAATATCCGTAACCCACTTGGCATACAGGGTTATATCCCCGGTGGAGCCTTGGGGGATTTCTGTTACCTGAGTGGTAAATTCTCCATCCTTGTACCAGCCTTCAAAGGTGTAACCGGGTTTTACCGGGGCTTTTAAGGTTATGGTTTCGGTCTCTACATTGTAACCTGCAGGGTTTTCAGGTGCATTGGTTCCACCGTAAAGCTCATAGGTTATGGTGTAGCTTACCAGTTCCCACTTGGCATAAAGGGTTATGTTGCCGGTGGTGCCTTGGGTGATTTCTGTTACCTGAGTGGTAAATTCTGCATCCTTGTACCAGCCTTTAAAATCGTACTTATCTTTCGTAGGGTCTTTTAAGGTTATAGTTTCGGTCTCCACATTGTAACTTTCAGGGTTTTCCGGTGCATTGGTTCCGCCGTCAAGCTCATAGGTTATGGTGTAATCCCCTTCTTTTACCCACACTGCGGTATATTCAGTGTCTTTTTCCGGGTATTTTTCCGGCAGGGCTGGTTCCCAACCTGTAAGGGTATAACCTTCCCATTCAGGGGTTTCCGGCAGTGCAAAGGTTTCCCCCGCCTTTCCGGTTAAGGTAAGGGTTTTTCCGTCCTTAAAACTACCCTCACCGGCATCAAAGGTCAGTGTAACCTGTGGTACTTCTGTCCCGACCCTGTCACCGCTTCCTACGGCAACTTTACAGGCAAAAAAGCCTGTGCTCAAAGTGAGGGCTGCCAAAAGCAACAGTCCCTTTAATGCAAAGTTCCGGGCTATGCCGGCATTTTTCTTTTGCATCGTTCTTTCCTCCATCTTTTTAATAAATTTGTGGGAATATAAAAAAAGACGGCATTTTCCCTTGAGGGAAAACACCGCCCTTTGTCACCATGTGTGAGGACTGTATTATATGTTACATAAAGACACTTGCT
>JADIMM010000082.1 GCA_017694795.1 Candidatus Gallitreponema excrementavium | reverse complement strand
TTGTAGGAAAATCCAAAAGTTTAGATTTTCCCACAATGCTTATCTTTTGGTCTTTGGTTCGGAATAGTGTAGTGCTGGCGGTCTATCTCTTGTTTTCGGTTGCTTGCTTCCTTACCGTACATGAGCATTCTTCCCCGGTACAAAACCCTTTACTGCCTCCTGACTCCCCGATTTTCCAGCCGGCAAAGGTTACCGCATATTTCAGTGCGTCTAAAGGGGAAAATTTCTTCAGGTAAAAATGTACAAAGGAAGAAAAAAGGGCATCCCCTGCCCCAAGGGTGTTTACAAGGGGTCTTGGGAGAACACTTTCCATTGTGTAGATTTCCCTTTTTTCCCCGTCCAAAAGCATTGCACCCAGACTTCCCTGCCCCAATACGATTATTTTATTCCTGTATTCATGGTATAGTCTGATTAAAAATTCTTCGTGGTTTCCGGGTACATTTTCATGGGACAAAAACAGTACATCTGCCCTTTTCATAAAAGGGGAATTATAGGAATCATGAACATCGGAAAGAACATGGACATCGGTAAATACCGGTAAGTCTTTTCCACAAAGATAGTCCAATAATTTTCTATTGAAATTTGTATTACAGAGTACAACTCCGTCAATTCCGGAAACAAGGCTGTCAAATATTTTTTCCGGCAGGGTTACTTTTTGAACACCGGTTAAATCACAGAAAATACGGCGCCGCCCCTGGTCATCAAAGAGAACGCAGGAAGTACAGGTTTTATCCAAAATAGGGAAAAGAAAATCTGTTTCAGCCTTTTTTTCCATAAAGGCCCGGGCGATTACCAAAGCTGCCAAATCCCTGCCTGTAACGGAACAGGGCCGGACACTGTCCCCCAGGGACTCCAAGGCACAAAAAACATTGTACCCTACCCCGGAAACAGCAGTTGAAATTCCGTTAAACAAATAGGTTATGGGCGAATAGTCTACAGGAAAAGAATTTACCGGAACCGACATTTCAAGATTAACAAGCCCTGACACAAGGATTTTACCCATATTTCCTCCAAAAAAAATCCCTGCCCCGGAATTAAACCGGCAGGCAGGGACTCGATTTTAAAGCCGAATCTTTAAAGATTTATTTTTCAGCGATAAGAAGTGTTTTGGTATCGAGCTTTAAGTCAATATCATTGTGAACACTTACATCCCTGTCTTTAAGAACCTTGAGCTGGATAAAATCAGGCTTAGGTTCCAGGAAGATTACTACATCAAGAACATCCTTAAAGGGCAACAATACCGAAGGTACTGCATTCTTTGCGTCGGAAAGACCGTCTACATTACCGCTGTACCAGATTCCTATATTCATTTCTTTTGCCAGATCTTTCATGGCTTTAAAGTCTTCTACTGAAGCCTTTGAAAAATCAAAACCGTCAATTATAAGGGCATCCGCCTTGGAACCACCCTCGGAAAGAGCCTTTAAGGTTCTGCCGATTGCCTGTGATGTTACCACATCCTGGGAAAAATTCAAAAGAATTCTGTTTCTGATAAGCTCATCTTTAACTTCTTCGGCCTTGTCAAGATTTTTCTTTTTTGCCATTTCGTTAAAAATATCTTCATACCAGCTGATTACATAATCCGAATGCTGGTTGAAAGAAACATGAATAACCTTCTTTCCCTGAAGAAGCATATCAAGTCCGATCTGGACAAGTACCGAAGTTTTTCCCAGTCCTTTTTTTGAGGTGATTACACCGATTTCCCCTGCTTTTAAACCTCCACCCAAAACTTTTTCAAAGTAACGGACGGGGCTGCGGTCGATAAGATCCTGTTTTACCATGCCAAGCTCCTTTATTTCTGTTCCTTTTTGCGTTTTTCTTCGTACTCTTTCATGAGTGCATCGGAAACGCTTGTGGGAACCTTGCCATATTTCTCAAACTCCATGGAGTATTCTGCCTTTCCCTGTGTCAAAGAGCGGAGGACAGTTGAGAAACCGAACATTTCACTGAGGGGAACCTCTGCATCAACACGGGAGAAGTTTCCGTCTTCAGTGGATGCTACTATTATACCACGGCGCTGGTTAATTACACCAAAAATATTTCCCTGAAATTCAGTAGGACCTTCAATGGAGACCTTCATTACAGGCTCAAGAATAACCGGTTTTGCCTTCATGTATGCTTCTTTAAAGCCGCCGATAGCTGCAATCTGGAAAGCTATATCAGAAGAGTCAACCGGGTGATATTGACCGTCGTTGATGGTAACCTTTACACCCACAATAGGGAACCCGATAAGGGAACCTTTTTTCATTGCTTCCTTGAAACCTTTGTCACAGGAAGGAATGTATTCATTAGGTATTGCACCACCCTTGATTGAGTCAACAAACTCGTAATCTTTGCCCTCCAAGGGTTCCATAAATCCGGCAACACGGCCGTACTGTCCAGATCCACCGGTCTGTTTCTTGTGGGTATAGTTAAAGTCCGCCCTCTGGGTAATAGTCTCACGGTATGCAACCTGTGGCTGTCCGGTTTCAACTTCACAATTATATTCACGCCTCATTCTTTCAATATAAACGTCAAGATGAAGCTCTCCCATACCCTGGATAATTGTCTGGTTTGATTCCGGATCAACATAACAATGGAATGTGGGATCTTCTTTTGTAAACCTGTTAAGGGCCTTTGCCATCTGGTCACTGGATTTTTTATCCTTTGGCGTAATACAGAGGTCAATAACCGGATTAGGAACAAACATACTTGTCATGGCATAGTTCAATCCGCCGGAGCAGAAAGTATCACCGGAAGCACAATCTATTCCGAACAAGGCAACAATATCCCCGGGAACACCTTCGTTAATATCTTCCATTGCGGCAGAGTTCATTCTTACAAGGCGTCCGACCTTAAATTTCTTTTTTGAACGGGTATTATAAAGTTCTTCACCTTTTTTGATACAACCCTGGTAAACCCTTACATAGGTAAGCTGGCCATACTGTCCGTCTTCCAACTTAAATCCCAAGGCAACACAGGGAGCATCAGGATTACAGCTTAACTCAACCGGTGTTTCGTTGTTATCCAAATCCAAGGCAACATTCTTTACCTCTGTAGGATCCGGGAGATACCTTGTAACACCGTCCAAGAGGGGCTGAATTCCCTTATTTTTATGGGCAGAACCCAGGTAAACAGGAACAAACTGCTCTGCCAAGGTACCCTTGCGGATTGCCCTGTAAAGCATTTCTTCCTGAACAGCATCCTCCAGATAGGCTTCCGCCAGCTCGTCATCAAACATGGAAGCTGCATCTATAAGCTCATCACGGTATTTTTCAGCATCAGCTTTAAGATGGGCAGGAATTTCTGCAATCCTTACATCCGTTCCGCTTTCACCTTCAAAATACATGGCCTTCATTGTAACAAGGTCTACAACACCCTCAAGCTTATCTTCCAACCCGATGGGAATCTGCATCATGTGGGAATTAAGCCCGAGCTTTTCCCTCAACTGCAGGCAAACCTTAAAAGGATTTGCTCCGGTTCTGTCACACTTATTTACAAACGCTATTCTCGGAACATGATAACGTTTAAGCTGTCTGTCAACAGTAATTGACTGGGACTGAACACCACCTACAGAACAAAGCACAAGAATGGCTCCGTCAAGAACACGGAGAGATCTTTCAACCTCGATAGTAAAGTCAACGTGTCCGGGAGTGTCGATTACATTTATTGTGTAATCCTTCCACTGAACCTGGGTTGAAGCAGACTGAATAGTAATTCCTCTTTCTCTCTCCAGTTCCATATTATCCATAACAGCACCAACACCGTCTTTTCCGCGTACTTCATGGATAGCATGAATCTTGTTGCAATAAAAAAGAATGCGTTCTGACAGGGTTGTTTTTCCCGAGTCAATGTGGGCACTGATACCGATATTTCTCATCTTAGAAATATCAACACTCATTTTTATACCTCTCATTTATGGGTTATCAAATATAATAAGCCGGAGTAATACAAAACCGGTTGTTTTAGTATAGAGGAAAACCCTTGTAAATGACAAGGGGGACATATATAACTTTCAAATAAATGTTAATATTTGCAATCAAAGGTCAGATTAGTATGAATATTCCACTTAAATATATTTTTATCCAGATTTTTTTCCAATCCGGTACCAGCTTCCAGTTTTACACAAAAAACAGCTTTACGGAGTTTTTTTTCGATTCTGCCTTCAAAAACCAAATCAGAAAAAATTATATTTTTGGAATATAAGGTTTTCCAGCCTCCTTCCAAATCAACAGCAGCCAGTATATACCTGTTTAATTCCATATCAATGCAGGAGGTAATATAGGCCTTGGAAACCTTTCCTGGAAAATATCCGGTGATTCTTTTTACGGCCGACCCGGAATTATCCTGTATCTTGAATTCACCGTTTCCGGTAATATTTATGGACAAACCTGATAGTACAGGGTAAAAATCCCAAAATGAGATTGAAAAAAGGTTTTTTTGCGGCCTGTTAAAACTTTTTTGCTGAACAGTATAAAATTCCCATTCCGGGATTTCATAAATAAATTCCAGCTCCCTGTTTCCTGTTATTTTTTTTAGCCTGAACTGGAATCTGAACAGCCCGGGCATTTTTTTCCACCTTTTGTCAGGGGTTTTTACCCTTGCCATGGCTGTAGCCCCGCCGCTGAAACTTCCTGTACCGGCTTTAACCGAAAACACTGCACTTTTACCGGTGCTTATAAAATCCCCGTCCAAATTCCTTGTCCCGGGAAGACTGTAAAAAAGACTCCCCTGAAAATCCAGGTGTTTTACCGGGGAAAATTTGTAGTCCAACCGGATAAAACCTGAATCTTTGTCCTCAAGATAAAACTCCCGGCTCCCGGAAAGGCGGAAACTAAAGGAGGAATTTTCCCATGCCAAATATGAAAAGGCAAAGGGGTAAGGGGAAGATGGGAACTGGGGATAAAGCCTTGATTTGCTTATATCATTTTCCAGACCTTTTTTCCTTATTGCTATAATAAGCCCCCCTTTTAATTTCTTTCCACCAGGAAAAGAAGCAAAAAATTCCCCGCCAGTCCAAACCCCCTTTCCTTTCTGCCGCCATCCCCCACCAGCCTGAACCCTGATTTTCCAAGGTGAAAAAACAAAAGAACTTAGAACCCCGGCCTGCAGATTTGATGTTCCCTCCGAGTATTTGTTCAATGAAAGAAGGCGGGTATATTTCACACTATATGCCTGATAAAAAGGTGAAAAAAACTCAGGTGCCGGTTCATTGGCAAGACTCAAGATTCCGCTGGAAGAAACAGCTCCTCCAACCAGGGATAAAAAGGGAAAACCGGCGGAAATTCCCCACACACCGGGAAAATCACCGGTAATACCGGGGAAGGGATTTTCCTGCATTTTAAATAAATCCAGGCTTCCCCCAATCATTCCGGTGAGCCTGCCTCCGGTAAAAACACCCCTGAAAAAACTACTGCCTTTTTCAAAGGTTCCGTCTGAAAACTTTGCCTCCGTTTCATTGTGCAACCGTAAGGAAACTTCACAGAAGCAACAGGGATTCAGGAGGAAAAGTAAAAATAAAAAAGAGAAGAATACTTTTACCATACTCTTCTCTTTTAATCAAAAATCTGTATTTTGCGTTATTTTTTTTACTTTTTTATTTCGGAAATATAACTTTTTTCAAACCCATTCATTTCCTTTACCTTTGCAAGCCAATAATCTGCTTCCTGTTTTGTTTTATAGGGTCCGATTCTCAACCGGTAATAAATTTTTCCGTCTATTTCCTTTGTAAAAATTTCGGGAGAAATCATTTTTTCATTCAAATCCTCCCGGGCCTTTTCTGCTTTCAGTTTGTCAGTAAGGGATGCCAGCTGAATCCAATAAGAAATCGTTTCGGTTTTAACTGTATCTGCTGTTTTATCAGCAGAAGCTGCCGCAGGCTGCTTTTGGAAAACAACCGGTTTTGCAGGTTCCTTTACCTTGGGTTTTTCTGCCGGCACCTTAGGAGGTGCAGGTGTATTGGTAATCTCCCTTACATCTATTACATTTGCAGAAATTTTATCTGCCTTTATTGTTCCCACATCAAGCTCTGTTCCTGATTCAGGAACAGGAACCGCCGGATTTTTATCCACGGGAATTTCCGGTACCCCAGCAGGATTTTCCGGTTTTTCCGGGGAGACAGCTACCAAATCCCCCCCAACAGCACCTGCCGGTTTTTCAGGAACATCCGGTGTCTCAGGGGATAAATGTCCTGAATCCGTTTCCCCGGCTCCTGTACCGTCAAAAGTCCAGACCTTACCGGAATTCACCTGTGCCTGCTGAAAATCACTGTTTTTTTTCCCGGGAACATTCACCAAAAGAATGGTTCCGGTAATAATAAGCAGAAAAGTTCCAACTGCAATTGCAATCCACAATAATTTTTTTTGTTCCATAAATCGATGCCTCATAAACCGTACCGGGCCAGTACGGTTAACAAATTTTTTTCCAGATTTTCCAAAGTGCCCCGGTTTTTCACTTTAACAATATCGGCATATTGTTCAGAGTATTTAGCAAACAAATTTTTCTGGGCTTTCATTCTTTCAATTAACTGTGGAAAAGGTATTTTGTCCCTCTTTATAAGGCGGACAAGCCGGGTAAAAAAAGGTGAATAAATATACAGGACGAATGTGCACAAAGACAATATTTCCGGGATTTTGTAAAGCACAGCCCCGTTTACCACAATATTTCTGTTCCTGTTTTCAAGTATTTTCCCTTCTATGATTTTTTTTAATTCAGGATAAATAATGGATTCATGGCGTTTTAACAAAGAAGAATCGCTGAATAAAAGTTTTCCAAGATTTTTCCGCAAAAGGTTCCCCTGTTCATCCAAAAGGGGAAGGCCCTTTTCCCCTGCCTCACAGGAAAATTCCGCCAATATCAAATTCTTTTTTTCATCCAGAATCCGGTGGGAGACAGCGTCTGTATCTATTTCCAGAAACCCGTGTTTTTCCAGAATTTTTCCTGCGGCGGTTTTCCCTCCCCCGGTTGGTCCCCCTAATCCGATTATAAATCTTTTATTTTCCATTCCAAACCCTGAAATTCCAAAACGGGGATTTATTCCCACAATATTGTCACCGGTTGATGTTCCCGGAAGCCTTTATGTTTTCCCACTCCTGCTTTGTAAGAGGCCTTTCGATATGTACACCGATTTGGGTTGTCGGAATAACACGGTTTTTTCCCGAAGCATCTGTTTCTCCCAGAACCTTAACGATGGGATACTTTGGAAGTATCAGGTTTACATCTACCACCTGACCGATTTTACCATTGGAAAGGAGTACGTAAAGCCCTATTGGGTAGATTGAGATTGCATAAACCAGGGCCTTTACCACAGATTCATCATAAAGTTTTCCCGAATTACGCATAATATCCATAACCCCCAAATGGGAATCTTTACCTTCCCTGTAGGGTCTTGAAGAAGTTATGGCCTCAAATGAACAGGCTACAGCGATGATTCTGGCATAAACCGAAATCTTGCTTCCGTCCAGATTTCTGGGATATCCGCCCCCGTTCATTCTTTCGTGATGTTCAATGGCAGCGAGACAAACACTCACCGGAAAAGAAGCTTCTCGGAGTATGTTGTAAGACAAAACAGGATGGGCTGCCAGCATCTTTTTTTCCTGGGGTGTCAAAGCCCGTCTGGACATAAAAAACTGCTGGGGAAGGCAAACCATTCCAATCTCATGGAGCATAGCCGACACAGTCAGTTCAATGAGCTTGTGGTTTGGGAATTTTAGCTGAAGCCCGATTACTATGCTGAAAATAGTACTTCTTACGGAATGGGAGGCAAGGTAATTTTTAAAGGCTTCTGGCGGGAATGCCACAAGACTAAGTACTTTTGTTTTATTATTTTTTACGAATTCACAAAAATCCCTGGCCTTATCTGAAATTTCCTGTGGACTTAAATTCTTTTTGACGCTGTAATGGTTGTAAACGGTTTCCACATATTTGTAAAAATCAAGGATTCCTTTCATAACAGGGTCAGAAACCTTCTCTTCTTCAAAATCAAAGGCAGTCTTGTTTTTGTCCCTGTCTTTTTCCAGTTCCCGGGTTATTTCTTCACTTTCGGCAGGTTCAGTCACTTCGGTGTCCGTTAATTCCCCCTCGGAATATACGGACTTAACCTCCCAATCCATCAAAGCCTTGATAAAGGCATTTGTTACAGGTATTTCCTTTGTGAGCAAAAGAAAATTCTGATCCAGATATACATCATCTGTAAAATAAATTCCGTCTTTTAATTCTTTTACCGGTATAGCATTCATAAATTTCCTGTTGACCTGTATTCCATGTTAAAGTAGACTGGTAAAGAGATTACCATGAAATTCATATCATCTTTTATTATAATAAGTATCGTCATTTTTTCACTATTTTTTTCACTTATTTTTGTTTCTTCAAAGATTTTCCTGCACTACGATATGGAAGGGCTTTGGATAACCTACCGCCCTTTTTTTATTATACAAATTCTGGTCCTTTTTCTTGCAGGAATAGCTATAGCCCTTATATGGATTTACGGTGGCAAAAAACTCTCCTACATCGAAAATGAAGACTGGCCGGGACTGGCTTCTTACATGGAAACCAGAATCTTAGACAAGGGAAGGCTTTCGGGAAAAAATCTTAAACTTTTCCTTAATTCCCATTTTTTATCAGGGGATTTTGAAACAGTAAAATCTTCCATTCCGGTAATCAGGAATAAGAACCCGGATTTTTTTAATAAAAACAGGGCAAACCTTGGATATGTATATATTTTGACAAAAGAGTACCGGCAGGCCGCTGATTTTTTTGAAGACTCTTGCAATACAGTAAAAGAAAATCCCCTCCTCCGTTTTTTTTACGGATATTCCCTTTATGCTTCCAATCAAAAAGAAGCCGCCGTAAAAAACCTCTTTCCGCTTTTAGAATCGTACAATCCGCTTTTTAAACTTCTTTCTGCATACGGAATAAAAAGAATCATGGATTTGAGTTTTATCTTTCTGGGGGAAGAAAAAAAGAATATTGAAACATCCCTGGAAAAGATAAAAAAAGAGCTGAAACCGGGGTTAACCATGAAGAAATCACCGGTAAAGGCCTGTTTCTTAAAAGAACAGAAAGAAGTTTACTGCCCCGCCATAAAACCTTGGTACGAAAAAAGCCTTTTATGGCTGAAAGAAGAATAAAAAAAGAGCTGCCGGGAAACGGCAGCTGCAACATGGTGGAAAGGCGTCTGGACGTCTACCGCCTTTTACTCACCCTGCTTTATTTATCGGCATTGGTCCCGGAAACTTGAATTTTTTATTTCAAAAATATATTTTTTTGCTTCCTCTGTTACAGATTGGAACACATCTTTCCACTGGGAAAGAATATTTTCTTCGCCCTGTGCTTCCTCCGGTACAAAGGTCATGGAAACTATTTCTTTGGCCGGATTTTTTCCTATAAGGCGTATTTCTTCCCCTATTTTATCAAGGAATTCCTTGTCACCGGATTTTTTGTACTGTCCTATAAGGGCAAGCCCCCTTTCTCCGGTAAAAACAAGGCTCTCCAAATCCTTTTGCATTGAATTCAGGGCTTTTCTGTATTGTTCCCGGATTTGCGGAACACGTTGCCTCCACTGCCTGATTTCTCCGGATTTCCTGCTAAAAAGAATGTCTGTCTCTTTTCGGATCTCAGGAAAATTCATAATTTCAAACAGTTCTTTTGTTTTCATCCCGGGTATTTTCAATCCGGTTTTACCGATAACGAAAGAATCAACGCTGTTTCCGCCTGCCAGGCGGCTTTCAAACCACCAGCTGTAAAGTTTCATCCTGGAATCTGTGGCCAGCTTCCGCCCGGAATAATCTTCACCGAAAATTCTTCCTCCGGAAAAATAAACTGAGGATGAAGCAGTCTCAGAGTTTTCCAGCCTGTATGCGGAACTCAACTCCATGGATTCAAAAAGGGATCCCTTAAAGTGGGTTTTTCCGCCGGGATAAGACAAATCCAAGCCTGCAATGTGGATTGAAGAAGGATTTAAATACCGGGAAAAATCCCATGCTGTAGTAGCCACAGAACCTCCCGCCCCTAAAGCATGCCGTTTTTCAGTCCGTTCTTCCAGGTATTGTCCAAAGGGAAACAGGGAAGAAAAAAGAAAAAAATCTTTTCCCTGAAATTGAAAAACCGAAGGATAAACCCCGGATTCGGTTATCACATTGGTTCCGCAAGATTTGAGCCCCCGGATATGGCGGCTGTTCCAATACTGGGGATCCACTGTTACCAGAAAATCCGGCTCTACACCCTTTGCCAAAAGAGCCCTTAAAGCTGTATCTACACAAACTATTATGTGGCTCTTTGCCAGAAGGGGAATATAATCCAGTACAGCATCCAATGAGGGGCCGGCGCCTGCAAGTAGTACCGGATATTTTCCCCCTGCAAAATCTTTCCATACATCTATCGGAGGCAAAGAAGAAAGAAACGGAAGATTTCTGAACATATTCCTTTTCCAAAGGTTTCCGAATTTTTTAAGGGTATTTGAGTTTATTTTGTTTTTGCTGGCTGTTCGCTTTACAAGGGCAGACAGATCTTCAAAAAAATCCGGGGCTGTTTCCCTTACCGCCGGCTGGTCATAAAGAACTACATTGTTGCTTTTAAGAGCATTCAATATCTCGGGAACAACAGAAATTTCCTGCCCAAGAACGATGGAAAGATTCTTTACAGCAAAAAACTTTCTGCAATCCATAAACAGCATTATCAGATATAAGAAGCCGGGTTCAGGCTCCACCACTACAATGTTTGTACCGGGATAAAATTCCGAACAGGCAAAAGGCCCGTAACCGCAACCTAATCCCGGAAAAACCACTGTGTCAGGATTATTGCAGCTTTTAAAAAGGGCACGGATACTTTTTTCACTTTCTTTTTCAGGATTGTAAAGGGAATGAAGGGCTTTTCCCCTGTACAATGCAGTCAATGAACCGTTTCTGGCTTCTGCTACCTCTATTTTATCCCAGGATCTAATGTAATTCTTCATAAAATCTATATTTTCCCGGTCAGAATTACGGTTTAAACCGGCCATTTCCCGGAGCAAGGGAAATCTCTGAGAAAAAGACTGGAGGTTTTCTCTTATTATTTCACTGCAAATAAAGTTCAATTTCCATTCCTTCGGTTACAGCCGTTCCTGCCGGAGGATTCTGCTTATACACATATCCCTCCCCGTAAATCTGTATCTTGTAAGCCTTGTTTCCGAGAAGGGAAGCCAAAGCCCGCTTTGACATTCCCGTAAAATCCGGAACTTTATCTTCCATCTCCAGGGTCTGGGATTCAGGAAGGGAAATTACCCCCTGATGAGTAACAGAAAGTGCTGATTCCCTTTCCATGGCCAGATAATCTATAACCACATTGGCTGCATTTTTTATAAGTGGGGCTGCTATATGGGACCCCAGAGTATCGCCCTTGGCCTTAATAACTACAGAATACAGGATAATTTCCGGATCATCTACCGGAAACAGAGCCATACAGCTGGAGGTTATGTCTTCTTCGCTATATTTCCCCGTTTCTATATCCGTCATCTGGGCAGTACCGGTTTTTACCCCCATGGGAACATCCCCTACAAGGGCCCTCCAGCCTGAACCTTTGAGACCGGTAGTTTCCATGTAACTCAAAACTTTATTAACCGTATCTTTTGAAAAGGGTTTGGAAACGACTTTCGGTGTATGTTTTGAGATTATATTTCCTTCGTGATCCTGGATTTTTGAAACCAGCGTTAATTGAAGGCGGTTTCCTTTATTGGCAAGGCTTGTCGCCGCACTTACCATTTGCAGGGCTGAAACGGAAATTTCCTGACCAAAAGCAATAGTAGGCTTGGAGCGCAGTGACCATTTTGAAACAGGACGGAAAATCCCGTTGGTTTCCCCACCCAGTTCAATACCGGTCTGGGAGCCAAAACCCAGTTCCCTCAGCTTGTCGTAAAACTCTTTTGAACCGACTGTCATGGAAGCCTGGGACAACCCCACATTACAGGAGTATTGCAGGATTTCCCTGGGATGGACAATCCCATGGGCCGCCCCGTTGTAACACCGGATTCTAAAAGTTTCACCGTTAGGGGCCGTCTGCTCAAAAACTCCGGTACACTTGAACGAAGACTCATCCACAATCCCTCCAAGTTCCAGAAGGGAAGCTACAGAAAAAACTTTAAATACGGAGCCCGGTTCGTAAGCATAGACAGCTGGAAGATTAATCCGCTGAAGGACAGAGGCTTTTCCGTAATTGTTCAAATCAAAACTGGGATTTGAAACATAAGCGAGAATCTCACCTGTTTTTGCTGAAACAACCAGAAGCATGGCTCCGTCGGCCTTTGTTTTGTCCATAGATTCCTGAACAAGTTTTTCCAGGGAAAACTGGAGGTTTGCATCTATCGTAAGGAACAATTGGTCACCGTAAGACATCCTTTTTCCGGAAAGCAAATCCGGAGAAAGAATGTCGTTGAATTGGAATTCCATTCCTTCCAAACCTTTTCCGTCCTTTCCCAGAAAACCGATTACGTGGGCAGCCATGGATTTCTCGGGATATATACGACCCTGAACCGGTTCAAGTTTAACCCCGGAAATATTATTGTCTTCAATAATTTTCTTTAAGCTATCCGCCTGTTCCTGATTTAAATCTTTTTTTATGTAGGTAAAAACCGGAGAAGCTGAATCAAAAATCTTTTGTATTTCTTCCGGAGTCATTTCCACAACCGGGGCTATAAGATTTTTCAATTCCTCCGGGTCACTTACAGATGCAAGGGTAACACACAAATTGTACCGCATAGTCTGGACGGCAAGAACCCTGCCATTACGGTCAAGAATCGGCCCCCTTTCAGTAATCATATCTGATACCGAACTACCACCCTGGTACCCCCAGGCTGTAAGTGCAAATTTTGAAAGGACAAAAGCAGCAAAAATGCACAAAAAGACCAAAAAGAGAAATATCCGTTTTTTACTTATTGAAACTACCTGATTTTCCTTGTCAAACATCATCTCTTTTTCAGCTTGAAAACCTTACCTCTCACATTTTCCAGTGAAACAAAACCGTAATCCCTGGAATCCACCGAATAGGAAATATTGTCACCTACAGCAAAAAACATATTCTCAGGAACAGCCTTCACATCTTTATAATGCCTGTACTCTGTCTCAGACAGCGGGAAACTTTCCCCGTTTACTTTCAAACTATATCCGTTTTCAGAGGAAACTTCCACCCGTTCACCCTCCAAACCCCTGCAACGTTTTACAACATACCTGCCGTTCATGGGATAAATGACAACATCCCCCGGTTCAACCCCGCGGCACCTGACTATATACCCGTCGGAAAAAGGGTTTAAAATACCGTAAGCTGTTTTGTTTACGAGAATCAGCTCCCCGTCAGAAAGATAAGGGGACATGGAAACGCCACTTACAACCATAAAATCGATGACAGATGTCTTGAGCAACACAAGAAATACTACAAAAGCTGAAATCCGTCCTACTTCACGTATAAGATTATTTATGCCCATACAAAGTTTTATTCTAATGATTGAATCAAATAATGTCGATAGAAAAAACATGAATGCATCGTCTTTATATACTTTGGATGAATTAATTAAGGAACCCCCTGTAAAATACGGCCACTTGAGGGAAAAGCCGTCGAAACCCAAAAAAAGCCTTTCCATAAATGAGCTTATGAAAGGAAATTACAGGGATATTTTTGATATGGATTACCCCGTGCATAAAGCAAAACGCAAGGTTTCAGTAGAAAACCAAAGCCGCCACAGGGTGGCAGGAGCACAGGTGGTGCAGATCGAAAAAAAATACCGCACTCTGCCTACAAGAATTCTGTGGACGAAAGTAAGGGAAAAACTTATCAACAGACCAAAAGCTGTTTTACAGGAAAAACTGGAGGAACCGGCTTCTGCAAAGACCCTTTTGATTACCGGGTTGGTAATGACTGTTTTTTCTGTCCTCTTTTTTACAGTTCCTGCTGTTTGGGAATTTTCCTCGTATCATTACCACATGAATAATTTCAGCTTCGCAAAAGATGCAACGGTTACCGGGGCAATGTACGGTTTCGTTTTTCCACCCTCTGAAAGAATCCCGGGACAGGCAAATACCACAAGCCTTATAATACCAAAGGTAGAATATAAAAATTATGTGGTTAAATCCGGCGACAGCATTTCCGGTATAACATACAAATCCGGCTTAAAGCGATATGATACATTACTTTCGGTAAACAATATCCCAAATGCCACAAAGCTGCAGGTCGGAACAAAACTCCTTGTGCCCAACATGGACGGAATAATCCATACAACCGCAAAGGGTGAGACACTGGGGGCTATTGCAAATAAATACGGGGTCAGCGTTAATTCAATTCTTGACGCAAATGATTTGGACTCTGAAAGCATAAATGCAGGGACAAAGCTGTTTATCCCCGGGGGAACCATGAGCCTTATGGAATACAGAAAGGCAATGGGGGAACTGTTCATATATCCGGTCATCGGACGCTTTACTTCCGGTTTCGGATACAGGGCGGATCCTTTTACAGGGGCAAGGCAGTTCCACAACGGAATTGATATTGCAGCTCCCAAAAATACACCCATAAAGGCAGCCCTTGACGGAAAAATAGCCGTTGTGGGACAGAGCAGGGTTTACGGCAACTATATTATCGTGACACACGGAAATTCCGGGTATCAGACTATGTACGGACATCTGAACAGCTTTTCCGTTAAACAGGGCCAGGTTGTATCCCAGGGTCAGGAAATCGGAAAAGTCGGAACCACGGGATATTCCACCGGTTACCACCTGCACCTTTCTGTGTACAAAAACGGTGTGGTAATAGACCCATTCAATGTCTTGGACCGGAAATTGTTAAAATAGCTAAGTTTATACAGGGCAATCAATTTCCTTAAACAGGGATTGCCCTATTTTTTAAACTGTGTTATCATACACTAAATCAAAATTGTGGAGTTCGGGATGAAAAAACTTGTAATTGTAATTGTTGCATTATTTGCAGTTTTTTTATTTGTCAGGACATCAGCATCTGTAGTTGCAGAAAGTGCAGATGAGGATATTCAGACAGTAATTTATTCTGAAGAAATGTAACCACCCCATTCTGTTGTTATACTACTTCTTTTTGCCTGTTTTTAAAATCCAGGGAGGTGCAATGAAACGTCCAGCCCTTGTTGTTCTGTTTTTTCTGTCTTTTTTTTCTGTTCATGGAGAATTGGTTTTCGGAGGCCTTGATTTAAATAGCGATAACCAGCTGCTTTTTTCTGCGGAAGTCGATGTTCCGGGGAAAGAAAGCTACTCCGTTTTGTTTTCACACAATCTTGATCTGGGGCAAACAATCCAGCAGACATGGTATCCGGAGTCCCTGCAAATCCTGGATCAGGGGAGGATTCTCCAGGTAAGGAACAGGTTTGGAGTTGTCCGGTATCAGACAGCAGCAAGAAAACTGACACTGATGGAAGGTTTTAAGGATTTTACCAAGGGAGCAACAATTACTTCAGGGGCACTGCCTCCGTTTTCAACAAGCCCTGACGGGGAATGGATTGTGTATTGGAGCGGTAAAACATTTACAACCGGAGATCTGATCCTTTCTGATGTAAAAACAGGGGATTTTTATACTGTAGCGGAAGATGTTGAAAGATACACAGGGAATACACCTGTTTTATGGGCTTCTGATTCCTCCGCCTTTATTTACGAAAACAATGGCCGGCTGTTTTTTTCCAGACCGGGATTTTACAACAGCACCACTACCGTAGTGGAAGAAAATTTCAGATATATCGGTGAGGGGACACTTTCCAATGTTTCCTGGTATTCCCCAAACCGCTTTGTGTACATAAATGGAGATTCCGTATTCAATGTCTATGTTTCGGAGCTTTTTACAAGAAGTTTGTATTCTGATCTTTTAGGCATAGGAAATCTTTGCGGAAAGCTGCCTTTTGACTTTGAAAGTTCCTATGACAAATTCCAGGTTTCGCCATCGGGAGACCAGATAATGGTTTCCGTAAAAAACCGGCTGGTTTTCTATATTTCACTTAACGGGGATGACTATTCGTATCCTGCCGGCGGAATCGTACGCCCGTCGCTTTTCCTTCCCGGGAATTGTGCGGATGTAGGATTTTTCTGGACTGCAACAGGAGATCCTGTTGTTGTATCATACTCTGTGGAAAGTGGAAAACTTAAAACCCATCTGTTCAGGGCAAGGCAGGAAAATCAGAATCTTACGGCCTTTGAAAGCCTTCCTGTCCCGGAAAACGCAAAGGATTTTTCCCTTTCCACTGACGCCAGAAAGATGGCGGTTCTTACTGACGAAGGAGTAATTGTATATGATTTTGAAACCTGGAATCAGACCGGAAGCCTTTTGACGGAAGAAGTTGTCTCGGCAGACTGGGGGGACAGCATAACACTTTATGTTGGAGGAGTGGAAACAGTCCGTTCCTGGAATACTCTTACAGGAAAAACCTCTGTTTTGTTTTTTTCATCTGTAAACAGCTACGGCTGGGAAGAAGGCTCAAATTCTATAGTAGTGGACAGCCAGGGCAAAAGATATGTACAGAATTCCAGGGGAATATGGGATGAAAAACCGGACGCTCTTACGACAAAGGTTTCCAACCAGAATTCCCAGTGGAGGGTATACCTGGACACAAGTAAATCCCCCTTATTTTTAAACAGCATTTACCTAAGACAAAACACAGGACTTAGCCGCACTGTACCGCTTTTTAATGATCCGGTTTGCATGTATGACAACCTTGAAAATTACAGGGAAGAAGCTGACAACAAAGACGGGGTATTCTTTCATGGTTCCAGGACAAAGAAAAGGGAAATCGCCCTTACATTTGACGCCCTTGATAACAGCGAAGGAATCCCATCAATTCTGTTTATCCTCAATAAATACGGTATAAAGGCAACTTTCTTTTTGAATGGCGAATTCATGAGGCGGAATCCTTCTGCTGTAAAGGAAATAACCCTTGCCGGCCATGAAATAGGTTCCATGTTTTTTACCACATCGGACTTGAATTCTTCAAAGTATAAAATTGACAAGAATTTTATTTCCAGGGGGCTTGCCCGCAACGAAGACGATTACTACGGTATAACGGGGAAAGAGCTTTCCCTGCTGTGGCATCCGGCATATTACACACTATCGGACATAATCGTCAGTGCAGGAAAAGAGGCCGGGTACACTTATGTAGGATATGATGTGGATTCCCTTGACTGGGTATGTCTCGAGGACAGCGGAACCCTTACCGGGCTTTACATGAACAGCAGCAAACTGGTGGAAAGAATCCTTGCAGAAAAGAAACCCGGATCGGTTATTCCCATAAGAGTAGGAAGCCCTGCCGGAACGAGAACTGATTATCTTTACGACAAACTTGAACTTTTGATTAACGGACTTTTGGAAAGCGGATACGACATAGTTCCTGTTTCATCTTTGATAAAAGATTCAATTTGATAAAGATTCAGTCCAGTTTGACCTTACTAGTCTAAGGACAATTTTCCGGGGTAAATTGTCCTTTCCCCAAAAACTAAAGATGTTTTACAAAACCTGTAAATTTAAAAACCGGATTCTTTTAAATGCCGGCAGAATTTTATAATTTCACTGCCTGTTACTTCAGGAGGAATAAAAGAGGGGAGCTCTTTGCAAGGTGAAAGCAAAAGATTAAAATCCAGCGCCTTCAGAAATATCTCCAGGGGATTTTCATCAAAATCCGCAGAATAAAATAAATAAGGCCCTTTTCGTTCAAAAACTTTCACCGGGATTTCCTTATCAAACCGGGCAAAATCTTCAGTCCGGATTTGTTTTACTACGGCGGTCAAATCATCAAAAGCCCTGGCAGAAGCCGCCAAAAAAGGAGGGGAAACCTTTCTTCCTGCCCCTCCTGCCTGACAACCGTGTGGAAAAATCACCGGCACAGGGGCCTCACTCCAAGGAAAGGGATTTATAATTGCAAAAGCACGGGAAAAATCCCAATTTTTATATTCAAGCCAAGGGCGGTACAAGGGTAAATCAGGGGTAAGTTCCTGAGGGGAAAAAGCTTCCACATTCCAGCTTCCAAAATCCACCCCCATAAAACAACCGAGAAAACGCTTTACCGAAACTGCAAACCTGCCTTCCAGATGCCGTACCTGCAAGCCTCCCGTAAGCCCTTTTTCCAGACTGTTTTTAAACACAAGCTGGGATTTTCCACTCCGCCTTCCGGACAGGTATGCACCTCCTTCAAGGTACATATCCAGAAAACGGCGGTTGTTATTACAATAAAGGTAATACCCTCTGCCTCTCAAAGGGGAAATTCTGCTGTAAACTCCGCTATCCCTAATCCGGGAATAATAATCCGAAAAAGATTCTTTCATCCAACCCCCGTACAGCCACGATAGTTCTTATTCTGCATCCCGGTCAAAGCTGGATGCCGGTAATTTCTGAAAGCCGCTTTTTTAGCAGCCTTGTAGCAGTCTCAGGGTTTGCCTGTCCCCTTGATAATTTCATAACCTGTCCCATAAGCCATCCCACCACATTGGTCTTCCCCTTTTTAAAATCTTCTACAGCTTTAGGATTGGCATTTATGGCTTGTTCCACAAAGGTTTCAATCTCGCCTTGGTCGGAAACCTGTTGGAATCCTTTCTCTTTTATTATATCCTGGGGATTTTTCCCTGTTTCCAGCATTAAGGCAAAAACCTCTTTGCCCTGCTTACCTGTAATATTGTTGCGGCTTATTGCATTTATAAGCTGCGAAAGCTGTTCCGGAGTAATATTAAGCTCTGAAATTCCGATATTCTTTTCGTTCAAAACCGCCAGTACTTCTGCAAGAATCCAGTTTGCGGCTTTTTTAGGGTCATCGGAAAGAGATGCTGTTTTTTCAAACCAAAGAACCAATTCCCTGGAAGAAGTTAAAGTCTGTACATCAAAGTCTGAAAGCCCGAATTCTTTTTTCAATCTTTCACGCTTTGCAGCCGGCAGTTCACCTACCATTTTAAAGGCTTCTGCTTTAAATTCTTCTGATATGTAAAAAGGCTTGATGTCAGGTTCGACAACAAAACGGTAATCAACAAAAGAATTCTTTGTTCTCTGGATAACTGTTTCACCCTTTTCTTCGTCCCAGCCCATGGTTCTTTTATAGCCAGCCACATATTCCTGTCTGTCGTTGATAAACTCTTCTTTCTGTCTTTTGATTTCATAGTTGCAGGCATCTTTAATAGCCCTGAAAGAGTTCAGATTTTTAATTTCCGATATAGGGGTCCTGTATTCTTTTCCGTCTTCGGTAATTTTAAGGTTGATGTTTGCATCGCAACGCATATTACCTTCTTCCAGGTTTCCTTTGGTAATTCCGACATACCGGAGAATTTCCTGAACTGTCTGCATAAACAATGCTGCTTCTTCGGGGGATCTCATATCCGGCTTGGTTACAATCTCTATCAATGGAGTTCCGGAACGGTTATAGTCTATGTAACTGTGGGCCCCCTCCAAATGGAGACTTTTTCCTACGTCTTCCTCAAGATGGATTCTCTCAACACGGACGGAACGGAGGATATTCCCTTCCAAATCCCTTAACTCTACGAGCCCATCCTGGCAAAGTGGAATATCATACTGGGTTATCTGATACCCCTTTGCCAAATCCGGATAAAAATAATGCTTTCTGTCGAATTTTGTAAAAGAAGCAATTTTACAATTAAGGGCATATCCTGCTACAGCCCCCAACTTAACATATTCGCTGCTTATTCTTGGCATTGCCCCGGGTAGTCCCAGGCAAACAGGACAAACCCTGGAATTAGGCATTCCGCCGTACCGGTTTTCACAGGCACAAAAGGCCTTTGTAGCTGTAAGCAGCTGGGTGTGAATTTCGCACCCGATTATTACTTCCACCTTTTCTATGCTCATTCTGCACCTCCGTTACAAACAGGGAAACCGCAATAGGGATGTTCGTTTTCCCATGTCTGGGCAATCCGGAGAATCCTTACATCAGAAAACATGGCTCCGGCGAACTGAATACCGACAGGAAGATTATCCGAATCCCTGCCTGCCGGAACAGAAAGGGAAGGGATTCTTGCCAGATTAACAAAGGTTGTAAACAAGTCTGAAAGATACATCTCCAAGGGATCGTCCACCTTCTGGCCCAATTTAAATGCGGTTGTAGGACAGGTTGGACAAAGAATAAGGTCGTAATTTTCAAAAAGCCGGGAAACTTCTTCCTGGATTTTAGCCCTAACTGTCATACCCTTTTTATAGCAGGTTCCGGAAAACTGTTCTGACAACACATAGTTACCGATTATTATTCTTCTTTTTACTTCGGGACCGAACCCCGCACTTCTTGTATCTACATACAAATCGTCATAACCGGTTCCATTATCCACTCTCGCCCCGTATCTCACTCCGTCAAAACGGCTCAAATTGCTTGCAGCTTCACTCAAGGCAATCACATAATAACTTGCAATAGCACTATCCAGAACCGGAAGATCAACAATATCAAGAACAGCCCCTTTAGATGAGAACCAGTCCTTTGTCTGCTCAAACACTTTGGCAACATCCCGGTTCAGACCTTTGGCCTCTGCAAACTGCCTGGGAATTGCAATCCTTAACGAAGCCATTGACTCCCCGGAAAGAGGTTCCAGTTTTTTTAACTCTTCTTTAAAAGGCAAGTCCCGGCTTGTATCATCATAAAAATCCACTCCTGAAAGAACACCAAGGGGGATTCCTATATCCCCTGGAGTTCTGCCTAAAAGCCCCACCTGATCCAGGGAGCTTCCGTATGCAACAACCCCCCACCGGCTTAAAACACCATAGGTAGGTTTAAGGCCGTAAATTCCGCAGTAACTTGCAGGCAACCTTACGGAACCACCTGTTTCCGTTCCAAGACCGAAAACTGCCTGGTTTGCGGCGACGGCAGCGGTTGAACCGCCGGAAGAACCACCGGAAACGCAGTTTCTGTCAACAGGATTTCTGGTTGGCCCGTAAATTGAATACTCGGTAGAAGACCCCATGGCAAATTCATCCATGTTACACCGTCCAAGAGGGATTGCCCCTGCTGACTTCAGACGGCTGATTACCGTTGCATCATAAGGAGCTACATACCCCTGAAGTATTTTACTGCTACAAGTAAGATGCTTTCCCCTTACAGAAATATTATCTTTAACAGCAAAAGGAATCCCTAAAAGAGGCTTTTCTTCAAAGAGTTTGTCCAATGTGCCGGCAACCTCTGCCTGTCTGCGTTCTTCGTCAGCTTTTTCTGCAAGAGAAACTGCATCGTCATAAATTTCCAAAAAAGCATTTAAAGGAAGTTCGGATTCACGGTCCTGATTGTAAAGTGCAAGGAAATTTTCCGTAAGAGCCTTGGAAGAAACCTTTCCTGCCTTAAATTCCCTCATAAAATCCTGAATAGTAAGTTTTCCCAAATCCAAAGATACCGCCAAAGAATTGTCCGCCATTTAAGCCCCCTCTCCTATCACCTTAGGTACCTGGAAATAACCGTCCATAAATTCCCCTGTCATCTTTTTTAAATCCTTGGCCTCAAGACCGGGAACTATGGTTCCGTCACGGAGCTTCTCCACCTCTGTGGTGGGATAAGCATCATAGGGATTTTGTGAATTATCATTGGCAGAAAGAATATCAAAATATTCTACAATCTGATCAACCTGCTGTCTTAAAATTTCAAGATTAGTACTTTCCGGGGAAAGCCTTGAAAGATACAAAAGTGCATCCAGGGTTTCTTCATCAATCTTTTTTTTGTTTTCGCTCATAAAAACCTCGCAAACTCCAGCCTATCTTATACCATTAGCATTAATTATTCAATCTTAAACAACAAAAGGATACGGTCTCTTTACCCAGAGGAAAACCACCAGTCTGGACCCTGCACTTTTTTCCGTCCGGATAAAATAAAGACCTTAACCAGAGGAAATACAGAAAACAGGCAGAAAAACCATTTTATTCATCAATTTTTACAAGAACACTACCCTGATACTTGGGAATAAAAACTTTTGAAGCCCCTGTTTCAAAGACAACATTTATTACAACCTCTCCTGATTTTAACGAAGATTCCTTAACATATCCGTATCCGAAATCATCATGGTAAACCTTCTGTCCCTTTTTCCATTCCTTTAATTCAGGGGAATCCTCCCCGTCCTCCCCCTGATTATATTTTCTTAAGTAATTTTCAAACGAAGGCGGAATATCTCCTTTAATTTCCACACCTGCAGGATTGAATTCTTTAAGGAAAACAGAAGGTTCCACCCCCCTGGACATTCCGTAAATCAGTCTGGTTCTACAGGATGTCATAAACAACCTGTCCTTTGCCCTGGTAACACCTACATACATAAGCCGCCTTTCTTCTTCCAGCTCATCCTGATTTTCCAAATCTGTTTCCCTGGGGAATACCCCGTTCTCCAAACCGGTAAGAACAACATTGGGGAATTCCAATCCCTTGGTATTATGAATTGTTATCAATGTAACATAATCATCTTCATCCTGGTTATCCCCGGTTTCAATTTTCTTTGCCTCCAGAGTAACATCTTCCAAAAACCCCAGAAGCCCCTTAAGGGAAAAATCGTAGGGTGCAGCAGTATTGATAAGCTCTTCTATATTTGCAATCTTTTGGGAACCGTTTTCCCTGTCCATTGTTTTATGAAATTCCAGGATACCACTTTCCTTTACAAGAAAATCTATAAGGTTTCCCAGGTTTTTGTCCCCAGGTTCCGGTGTTTTTTCCATGGGATTTTCCGGCTCAAAAAGCCCTCCCACATCTGACGAAAAAACTTTTCCCACGGGATTAAGAGACTTTAACCCGGAATCCAAAACAGAAACAAATTTTTTTATCCCTTTTACAGCCTTTGGGGAAATTGAACCAGCAGAATCGGCTCCTGTAAGAATATTGCAGGCTGAAATCAAATCACCTTCAATTTCATCTGCTTTGGAAAGAATTTTTGCTATGGTGCCTGCCCCCACACCCCTGGCAGGTTTGTTAATCATACGCTTAAAGGCAACCACATCTTTATGGTTTGCCAAAAGGGATAAAAGTGCAAGAGCATCCTTTACTTCTTCCCTCTCGTAAAATTTCAATGCCCCGATGAGTCTGTAAGGAATTTTTTCCCTTCTGAAAGTTTTTTCAAAATTCAAGGACTGGGCATTGAGCCTGTACAAAACTGCCCAGTCTCTGAAAAATCCTCCCCCGGAACTATATTTCTTGATAAGTTCACCAATATATTCAGCCTCCAGATTCTGGGTGGGCAGAAAAACCAAAAGAGGCTTTTCCCCGGGAGATTTGTCCGCAACAAGTTTTTTCCCCAACCTTCCGCTGTTATGGTCAATTATTTGGTTTGCAATACTCAAAATCTCAGGACTGGACCTGTAATTTTTTTCAAGTTTGATAATTTTTGTTCCGGAAAAAACATCCGGGAATGTCAGGATGTTTTCAACCTCGGCTCCACGGAATTTATAAATCGACTGGTCGTCATCCCCAACTACACAGACATAGGTGTTTTCGTCCGCAAGAGCCTGAAGAAGTTTGAACTGCGCCCTGTTTGTATCCTGGTATTCGTCAATAAGAATCACACGGAATTTGTTTCTCCATTTTTGTTGTTCCCGCAACCCGGAAATATATTCCGCAGGAAGGTTTATTAAATCACCAAAATCAACCTTCCCGATTTTTTTCAGTCCCCGGTTATAAAGACCGAATAATTTTACAAGATGTGGGGAACTCAAAAAATCTTTAAGCCCTTCAGAATCCTCCGTTAAACCGTAATCCTTGACCCGCAGGAATTTATTTACAATAGTCCTGGCTTCCGCCCTGTTCAACGAAGAATCCAAGGTCATCAAAAAAGAGGCGCAGTCATCGGTATCATAGATGGTAAAATCAGGGGACAGCCCCATTTCTTCTCCGTAAATACGGAGAAACCAGGCTCCAAAGGAATGAAAAGTTTTTATCTGGGAACGGTATGCCCTAGGTTCCAAAGCATAAACCCTTTCCCGCATTTCATTGGCAGCCTTGTTTGTAAAGGTAACAGCAAGAATTGATTCCGCCGGAACATTTTCGACAGCAATTAAATAAGCTATTTTAGAAGTTATAACCTTTGTTTTGCCGGAACCTGCTCCGGCAAGAATTAAAAGCGGTGATCCGCTGTGCTGGACAGCAAGCAACTGGCTTTCGTTAAGCCCGTCAAGAAAAGCAAAACCCATAATTCCCCCAACCTTTACAGGTGAGACTAATTATCGTACAAGAACAGCTTTCAGGTCAATACCGGAAACTCCTACCAAGCGTACTTTGTATATCTTTCCCGGTTCCAGAGAATCTGTTTCCTCAAAAGACAAAACCACAACACCGTCAACTTCCGGTGCCTGAAACCAGCACCTGCCCAAGGCAAGGTTTTCCTCCGGAATTATTTCCTCGGCAAAAAACTCCTGGACAGTACCGATAAAAGACTTCAGCAGTTCTGCAGTTATTTTTTCCTGGTTTTCCTCCAGAATTTTTCTCCTCTTTGATGCCGTGAATTTAAAAACCCGGCCGGGAAATTTCTCTGCCGGAGTATCATCTTCCAGACTATATTCAAAGGTTCCTGACCAAAGCGGAAGGATCTTTTCCTGCAACTCCCTTGTTTTAAGAAAATCTGCTTTTTTTTCTCCGGGAAACCCCGTCATAAAAGTGGTTCTGAAAACAGCTTCAGGAAGTTCCTTTCTGATACTCCCGATAAGTGAACAATATTTTTCCAGGGAGCCCTTTCTGTTCATCAATTTAAGAATTCTGTCCGAACCATGCTGAAAAGGCAAATCAAAATACGGGAGAATTCTTTTATCTTTTTTTATGATTGGAAGAATTTCCAGGGGAAAGTTGTCGGGATGGATATACAGCAACCTGAGACGGAACTGCAAGTCCAAACCGGAAAAGGCTTCCAAAAGTTTGGGAAGAAGGGTTTTTCCCTTGTGAACCATTGGCTTCCCCCTGGGAACAACATCTTCCGGGGTTTCTCCACCGGAAAGATAGCCCTCTCCAGTGGAATCCAAATCAATACCGAAAGAAGCCAAATCCTGTCCGATGAGATTGATTTCAAAAACCCCGCGACTTATAAGACTTTTCGCTTCTGAAATTATTTCGCTTATTTTCCGGCTTCTCAAATGTCCCCGTATCAGGGGGATAGCGCAAAAAGAACAACAGTTGTCACAGCCTTCGGTAACTTTAAGAAAGGCAGAACCTGGAAATCCTTCCAAAAAAGGCCTTTCCCCGCAGGAAACACCCCTGTCCCCGGGAATCAAAACCAAAGGTTCCTTCCCTGCAGGCCGGTCAAGAAGCTCCTTAACAAAACTACTGAACAAGGACAAATCACCATTGCCAAAATAACCGTCGGCTTCCGGAAGCATTGAAACCAATAATTTGCCGTATCTTTGGGACAAACACCCGGTTACTATTATCCTTGCAGAAGGATGATCCCTTCTTGCTGCAATTACAGAACTAATTGATTCTGCCTTGGCACTTTCTATGAAACTACAGGTATTAATAATAATCAAATCAGGAGAGGGGTCCGGAGAATCATCTTTTTCCATACCCATACCGGATAAAATTCCCTGTAATATTTCAGCGTCTACCTGATTTTTTGCACATCCGTGCATATCAATGAAATACTTCATACGGGATTTAAGCCTTAGTAGGTGTTTCAGTCTATTTTTTCCACTACCAGCTTATACCGGCCGGTTGACTCATCCCTAATCCATTTTATGTCCTGAACCAAAACTTCCCCGGCACGGCCAACTTCCAAATCAATAGTCCGTCCCCCGGCAATAACAGAAATTTTTACAGCATTTGAATTTGAAATCCATAGTCTTATTCTGTTATTGGATGTAACAGGAACCTTTTCTGACTTGTGGTAGTACCTTTCAACCCGATCTTTCCGGTCTGATTCGTAACGGAACATACAATAACTTCTGAATGTTGCATTCATCGTAAATGGAAAAGCCGTTCCAGACTCGTAAATTACGGTTTGTTTCTGGTTACCGATGGAAGCAACCGTAGGAATATCAACAACAGTATCATCTGCGGCAACGGTACTTTCCCCGTCCTTTAACAGGGAAAACTTGGCAACAACGCCCTTCGACGGGTCATTCTTTAAAAGATCCGAAACATAAACCCCAAGATCAAATAAGTCGTCACCATTAACATCGATTCTGGCATCCTCAGCCATCTGAATAACCTGCAACCCTGAAGGGGTTTCCAGTTTAAGTGCAGGAGCAGCTTCTATAATTTTCAGATTGAAAACTTCCCCGTTATACTTCATGAGAACCGTATCTCCGGCAAAGTATCTTTCTTCAATGGGAGAATCTTCCAATACATATTCTACCGGCTTTCTGACTTCCACAACCGGCTTTGTTTCTTCCTTTTTGTTTTTAACCAGAAAAACTATAAACACCGTCAACAGTGCAAGGATAACAACTAAACCGCCTGCAAAAACCCACTTAACCGGAAATTTTTTCTTAGGTATAAGAATGTCAAGGGGAACATCCTGTTCCTGAATTTTCATATTTTTGTAGATTGAAATTATCTTATTGGAATCCAGTCCCAGATAATCACAATAATTACGCAAAAACCCGTATAAATAAGCATCTCCAGGGAACACCTCAAAATTTTCATTCTCAAGAGCCTGAAGATAATTCAGAGCAATATGAGTTTCTTTGCTCACCTGTTCCAAGGAAACACCTTTTTCTTCCCTGGATAATCTTAACTTTTCGCCAATCGATTCCATAACAGCCCCGTTTATTCATTAAAGAGAAAGTTATTAAATGTATTTGCAGAAGGAGGTGAATCATACAAGAACCTTGTATCAGGGATTCCCTTATTGATTGAATAATTAGAAAATTCAAACTTCATGTTCTCATTTCCAATCGTAGTTCCTTCTATGCTCCGTATCAATTTCGTATCCTCTGAAATAGAAAGAATCAGTTTTCTAAAGCCCTCACTGGCACCCCTTCTTGTAAGTACAAGCCGGATAACCTTTTCTTCCGTGTTGCCGTAATTCACAGCCTCGGGACCGGTTTCGTAAGAAATCTGATAAGAGCGTCTCAAAAGGGAAAGTCCCTGGGCTGTAGCCAACGACGGCGAAGATGATGTATTAGTAGTGTCAACAACCTGACTCAAAACCGTATCACGCCGGGGAAGATAAATCGTAAGCATCTCACCATTATAAATAAAAACCTGCTCCGCCGGTTGGCTGAAATCCAGTCTTAACAGGGTCGGACTTTTATAAGAAGCCCTGCCAATCATTACCTCGTTTTTTCCAATTGTTATGGTAATATCCGCTTCATAATCCTTAAAACCGGCATACTGCTCGGAAACCTCTGCAAAATAATTCTCTGCAGTTAAAAAGGTCTGTCCGTAAACAGAAGCAGCAGAAACCAAAAAAAATATAAAAATCAGATTTTTTTTCATAAACACCCCTTTGAATTAAGGTAAGGAAATTCTCCTTTTTTCCGGAATTTCCGATTCCTTATAAAAAACGGCAATATTACCAATCACTCTAACAAGTTCCGCCCCCAGATGATCCGCCAGTTCAACCGACACTCCATGTTTTTCATCCTTAAGGTCCACAAACTTCAGTTTAACGAGTTCATGATTATTAAGTTCCCGTTTCAACTGTTCTGCAACAGCAGGAGTAAAACCGTTTTTACCAATAAAAACAGTAGGTTCGATTCCATGTGCCATTGACGATAAAAAACTTCGTTGTCTGGGTCTAAGCATTACCAATCTCCCTTATGTTATAGTAAAACAGATAAGTAAAAAATAGTAAAGAGTATACCGGTAATATCATGTCCTAAGAGCAAGCCTGTCACCATGGGAAAGACCTGTAAAAAGACCCTTCAAAAAAGAAAATCAAGGGCGTAACACGGAACATTGTGTGATAATGCGTTTTTTGGGGGCTGTCCATAAGTTACGTTTTTCCGGGGAGAATTACTGTTCCGGAAATCATAATCCCGGTCCGGACAACGAGAACCACAGCAGGAGGGACTGAATACCGGAGACTCCGGAAAAAATCACTTTCCGGAATCCGCAGTACAGCTAAAAAAAATTCAAAAACTTTGGACAAAGTATAAAGGAAGAAGGTCAAACACCTGCTTCCTGTGAATCCACAGGCAAGCCCAAATTCCTTTCTGCAGTAATTATATCGTTGAATTCTTTTTCTTCTATGGTTTCCTTTTCCAAAAGCCGACCGGCAATATAATCCAAAAGGCTCTTTTTTTCCGTTAAAAGATCTTTGACCCGGTTGTATCTTTCATCAATAACCCGGGCAATCTCCTCGTCCACATAAAGCTGTGTAGTCTCGGAATACTCCCTTACAAGTTGTGGCTCGGCAGAAGTTCCATACCCGCCACCCTTTTGGGACAAGGCAACATTCTTAAATTTGTCACTCATTCCATAATCAGTTATCATTCTTCTTGCAATGGATGTCGCCCTGACAATATCATTTCCGGCTCCGGTGGAAACAACCCCGAAAACAATCTCTTCTGCGGCCCTTCCTCCAAGGAGAACATCGATTTCACCTATAAGCTCCTTACGGGTCATTAAATAGCGGTCTTCTTCAGGCATCTGGAGTGTATAACCAAGGGCTCCAAGCCCACGGGGAATTATAGAAATTTTATGAACAGGGTCGGAACCCGGGGTAAATGCGGCTGTCAAGGCATGTCCTGTTTCATGAAAAGCCACAATCCTCCTTTCGTCTTCACGGATTACCCTGCTTTTTTTCTGGAGACCGGCCACAGCCTTTTCCACGGCTTCGTCCAAATCCTCCATGGTTACTTCCTTACGGCCGGCCCTGACGGCAAGCAGGGCAGATTCATTTATAACATTGGCAAGTTCAGCTCCGGCAAAACCGGATGTTGTCCTGGCTATGGCAGCCAGGTCTACATCTTTTGCCAGTTTTACCTTTGCCCCGTGAATTTTAAGTATGGCTTCCCTACCTTTAACATCAGGCCTGTCCACCACCACCTGCCGGTCAAAACGTCCGGGCCGGAGGAGTGCAGGATCCAGAACATCAGGACGGTTTGTAGCAGCAAGAATTATAAGTCCTGTTTCAGCGTCAAAACCATCCATTTCAACCAGAAGCTGGTTCAGGGTCTGCTCCCTCTCATCATTACTGGCCATTGAATTCATACGGCTTTTACCGATAGCATCCAGTTCGTCAATAAAAACAATACAAGGTGCCTTTTCCCTTGCCTGTTTAAACAAATCCCTTACACGGCTGGCTCCTACACCCACAAACATTTCAACAAAATCGGAGCCGCTGATTCTAAAGAAGGGAACCCCGGCCTCTCCCGCAACAGCCCTGGCAAGAAGAGTCTTTCCGGTTCCAGGAGGCCCAACCAAAAGAACCCCCCGGGGAATCTTACCGCCAATATCAGTATACTTTTTGGGATTTTTTAAAAAATCCACTACTTCCACCAATTCCTCTTTTGCCTCGTCAACTCCAGCCACGTCTGAAAATCTGGTGGAAACCTGACCTTCGGACACCGCAGTTGACCTTCCGCCTCCGGCAGAAAACAGACTGCCCCCGATTCCACCTCCGATTCTCTTAAACATAAAGCGGTACAAAAGAAAAATTAAAACAAGGGGAAGGATAATGTTCAAAATATAAGGGATTATGGAAGAACCTTGTTGGGCATCCCCATAATAAGCCACATTATGGCTTTCCATAAATTTAAGAAAATCGCTGTCTCCAAGCCCTACCGTCTTGAAAACTGTTCCGTCATTACCCGAAACGGACATACTCCGGAAAAGGGATTTTGACACTTCTTCTTCGTCCTTTCCGGTTGTATAACCGGTGTAATAAGGACTGGAAAGTTCCACCCTGACTATCACCCCGTCAGCAATAAGCTGTTTGAATTCAGTAAAATCAATAACATTTGATTTTCCGGATCTCATAAAAATATTCAAATATCCTAAAATCAAAAGAATAGCGACAAGTATTATCCAAAAAAAGGATTTTGGTGCACCGGAAGAAGGTTTTTTATCCTTACCGCTGTTCTTACCGTCGTTTTCAGGGAGTTTAAAAAAGGAATACGGATCAAAACCATCATTTTCATTTTTATTTTTATCGGGTTCTTTTCCCATGAAAGACCTGCCTTTGAAATAGTTTATTCTAACTATAATATATGCAAGAAAAAAAAAATAGTCACTTTTTTATAAAAAAAAACTAAAGTCAAATTTTTAAAAACCGATAAAGTTAAGAGAAGTGGATTTCTGTTTATAGATTTCCCTGTCGAATATTTATCCCGATTCAGGATAAATGCCTATTTCCAAGGGTGGAGGAAAAAAAATGAATTATTCACAGGCAGCCAACATTTATTCACAAACAAAGGTAAGGACATCGGGCAGGGGACAGTTGATTGTCATGCTGTATGAAGAAGCCGTTAAACAAATGGGAATTGCCCAGGAAATTATGGAAAGTCCGGAAAACCGTGACCCCGGGAATATTGAAAAAACAAACAAAGCAATCTTAAAAACCCAGGAAATAATAACGGAATTAATGGCCTCCCTTGATTTTGAAAAGGGTGGCGAAATTGCCCAAAATCTTTATTCCCTTTACACTTTCTTTAATAAGGAACTTATGACCGCCAACATTGAGAAAAATGTAGAAAAAATTAAAAGTGTAAAAACCTTTATGGAACAGCTTCACTCCGCCTGGAAGGAAATTGCCAAAACCACCGTCGTTCCGGAGCAACCGGTAAGAGGTTTGAATATAACAGGGTAAAATTATGGAAACGATTTCAGAACAGGAATTGGCAGAAAGGGTTGCTCTTTTAAAGAGATTTAAGGCTCTGCTGGAATCCCAGAGGAGCAAATTCAATGATTATCTCAATGTACTGGAAAGCCAGAGCAGGTTCATAAAAGAGGGGAATATTGAGGCAGTACAAAGCCACACCGAACTGGAAAACCAGATTTTGAACCAGATTTCAGGAATGGAAAAGGTTATACAACCTATTGAGAAAATGTACCGGGATGCCTATCCGCAAGGTCACGGGGAAATTCCTGTCCTTAAAACGGATTTAAAAAAACTCCGGGAAAAAGTGCAACAACAAAACAGGTTGAACCGGGATTTGTTGGAACAGCAGATGCTCCTTATGAAGAACCAACTAAAGAACTTTACCAATCCTTACAGCCGGGGAAAAAGTGTTTATAACCAAGGCTCCCGGCTTGGAGGAATGATAGACATAAGACAATGACTTACCTTATGTTAAAGAAATACCTGTTTATATATGAAATCCTATCCTTGGACTTAGACCAATATTTGCTGAAAGGATAGGCTTTTACCACTGTTTCGTAAGCATTCAGGGATTTTTTAATATCCCGGTAATCAGTATCCGCCTCATAGGCCTGCCCCAAGATATACCACATTCTGTCCAAATCTGTTGAATAGGCTCCGGGGTAATAATCTGCAATCTCCTGAACCAGGGGAATGTTTCCGTCAGCCAAAGCTTTTTCCATAGAGTCCAGCATAGAACCTGAATCAAGGGATTTATAACTGTCATCTGATGTTTCGCTGCCTGTATTAATCAAAAGGCCGGGTTCATCCGATACCGGGGAATCAGAATCCAGGGCAGCGGCTGCTGAGTCATTTGTATCCAGTGTTATCTCCTTTGGAGCAGCAACTTCGGTTTCCCCTGTGGAAGAAGGAATATCCGGAGCCTCTTCTTCTTTCCATACTACAGTGGAACCAGAAAATTGATCATTATTTATATCCACGGTGATTTTCCTGTCATCGTAGGAATCCCGGATAACATCAAAGCGGGAAAATTCCAAATCCACAACACCGGTGTTTTTAGTACCGAAAAGAAAGACCGTGTCCCCATCCCGGATATTTTTACCCTTAAAGTCTAAGGCTCCGGAGTCACCCTCCTGCCCCATATAAACCCATCCGCTTCCAGGCATAAGGACTTCCAGATTCTGCCCCATTGAAACATTGAGATGAAATGGCTCCACAGACTGTTCTGCCTCAGGCAGGAAAATTACACCCGGCTGTGTATCTTCCCAAATTCCCGGTATATCACTGTCTTTAACTCCTTCAAAGGAATCGGAAACTTCCTGCTCCTGGGGTATTTTCTCCTGGGAAATATTTTGTGTCCCGGATTCAGGGAGATCATCCTCCGTGGAAGCATTTTCCAAACCGGACCCGGGGGTTGCCGCCCCGGAATTTTCAGGAACAAATTCTTCTACCGGTGCAGATACATCCGGATTTTGGAATCCGGAAACCGGCCCCGGACTTACGGTTGCAGTTTCAGGTTCTACAGGAACTTCGGTTACAGAATTTTCCGGCTCCTTCGCTTCTTCGGTTTGGATAGAACCAGAATCCGACTCCTGTTCCAGCCCGGGAAAAACCAGGGACGGTTCTTCTGAAACGCCTGTTTCAGCCCCAACTTCTTCTGCGGTTTCCAAGGACTCAGAAACCGCCATATCATTTAAATCCCCGGATTCCCCAAAACTTTCATTTTCAGCATCTGAACCCACTGGTTCCTGTTCTGTTACACCGGAGACAGCCGGAGTTTCACCGGAAACAGTTTCGGAGGGAAGTGTTACCTCTTCCAACGGGAAAACCGGCTCTTCAACAGGCAAGTCATCTGCTGACTCCGAAGGAGTAGGAAGGGATTTACACCCGGCAAAAAAAAGAACCAGTATCAGGGCACAGAATCCAAAACAGATTCGGTTTTTTCCATAAATATTTTTTCCAGTTCTTTCTGCTCTTCTTCCGTAGGATGGTGATACCACCTTTCCACATCTTCTGTTGACCATTGAGTCTTCCTCGTTCTGTACAGTAATACCGGAGGATACAAGCCCGGCTCTTCTCCTATATAAAGCTCCTCCAAGGGAACTCCCTGTTCTTTTTTACTTTCGGTTCCGCCACAGGAAATAAAAATCAATACAGCAAAAATTAAAATACAATAAGACTTTACCGTTTTCCTACCTGCCATAATTTTATTTTATACTTACAGATGTAAGATTGCAAGCTGAATCAAGTCATTCCGGAACAAAGCCCTTAACCAGAGAGATTGTTATTCCTCGTTATGTTCATTTTGGGAAACTGTTTCCCCTGACGCATCTTCCGGACCGGTCTGTTCCCCTGTCTCCTGAACTCTTCCACCCCTGGTTAATACATGGGGAGGAAGATAAACATCTGTTTCCGGCTCCACATCCTCTTCTTCAAAGGGTTCTATATCCGGCAGAGTCTCCTGGAAAACACCGGGTTCGCTCTGCATTTTTATGGTAATAACTTTCGTAACCCCCGGTTCCTGCATGGTAACCCCAAGAAGGTGGCTAGAACCGATACCGGTTTTTTTGTTATGGGTGATTACAATGTACTGGCTCTTTGAAGAAAACTCCCGCAAAGTCGTTACAAACCTAAGCACATTCTGATCGTCCAAGGCTGCATCAATCTCGTCCAAAAGACAGAAAGGCGAGGGCTTAACCATGTATGCTGCAAAAAGCAAAGAAACTGCTGTCATTGACCTTTCCCCTCCTGATAAGAGGCTTATACTTTCCATCTTTTTTCCCGGAGGCTGGGCCAGAATATCAATTCCTGATTCCAGGACATTGGCAGGATCCAAAAGCCGGATTTCTGCCCGGCCCCCACCGAATAAACGCCTGAACATATTGTGGAAATTCTTCTTTATTTTGTTATACGTAGCCATGAAAAGCTCACTGGATTCAGCCCTGATTTCCTGGGTTATACGGCTCAAATCTTCCCTGGCCTTTTTCAAATCTTCCAGCTGTTTTGACAAAAGCTCGTAGCGTTCTTTTACCTCGGCAAATTCTTCGATTGCCATAAAGTTTACACTTCCAAGCTCCTTGATTTTTTGCCTGATTTGGGAAAGTTTTTCCCTTAACTCTCCTGCCGGAACATTGATTGTATACATTTTTTCTTCAAATTCCATTAAATCCCTGGAATATTGTTCCTGGAAATTGTTTTTCAGATTCCGGATTTCAGTTTCGGATGTAACAACTTCCATATTCAGTTTTTCTATCATTCCGGAATACTTACCGACCTCTGCGGATTTTTTATTTAAATCTTCCTGTTTCTCGGACAAATCCGTATTACGGGATTTTATGTCGTCTTCCAATTTGGTCAGCTGGCTGGTTATTGCCCGACCCTTATGCTCCAGGTCAGCAATTTCACTTTCCAAGTCCCCGATTTGTTCATCAAATTCCTCAAGGCGTTTTGACTCCGAAAAATGTTCGTTTTCCAGTTCTTTTAGGGCTGCCTCCTGGGAAGCAAGCTGTCTCTTTATCAGCCCGGCCTGTTCTTCCACAGATTTTATCTGGGTCTGAACCCTTACCATATCAAGATTCAAATCCGACAAAGTGTTTTTGTACTCTTCGATTTTTTCAGATAAATTAATGTTTTCAGTTCTAAGGGTGGAAATATTCTCTTTTTTGAGCCTTACTTTTTCCCTGTTTTCCGAAATTCTCTGGTC
Source organism: Candidatus Gallitreponema excrementavium (assembly GCA_017694795.1). Taxonomy (GTDB): domain Bacteria; phylum Spirochaetota; class Spirochaetia; order Treponematales; family Treponemataceae; genus Gallitreponema; species Gallitreponema excrementavium. The sequence goes on along the minus strand of JADIMM010000082.1, from coordinate 3,312 downwards.
AACAGATCTTTTTTTTGTGATGATTCCTTCCGGTGCAAGAAAATCGTCTATAAAACCAGGAAGGGACTTTGTAAAGGCCAGGAGATTCGACTCCAAATCATTCAAAGCGGAAATAATCTCGGAAAAAGCCTTTGTGCCGGCCTCTATCAAGGATTCGGAAGAAGCCCCGGAACTCTTTAAGTCGGCAAAAATATTGTTACGGCCTTCCACCATGATTTTAAGTTGTTTTAAGGAGTTCTCCACAGCCTCTTGTTTTTCCAAGCGGATAGAAGAAGAATAACCGGCATCTTTAAGGCTCTTGTCCAATTCAGTAACGATATTTTCTGTTATGGAAGCCAGTTCCTCCTCCATGGCTTCTTTCTCCCGGTCCAAATCCTGAATGGACTTTTCTATCTCCACAACCTGGTTGTCGTTGTTTGTAATGTGGAGGGATGTTTTTTGTATGTTATCCTCAAAAGAAGCAATGTTTTCCTTAATTTCCCCAACCCGTTTGGTAAAATCGTGGATCAGGGCATCCTGTTCGTCCACCTCATCCCGGAGGTTTTCCACCGTTTCCTTTGCAGACCGGATTCTGCTTTCAATATGCTCCAGTTTTACCTTGGAATCATTCCTCTGGGATGTAATAAGCTTTGCCTTATCCATCTTTGCCTTTTGCTCAATGGCAAGACCGTATATTTCCTGATTTAACTGGGATATCTGCTTTTCCATGGTGTTCACCACATCCATGTTCTGTTCCAGGGAAGCATTAATTGCCTCAATCTCAGCCCTCACCTGAGCCTGTTTGCCCTTGATTTTTTCCAGTTCTTCGTTTCTTGAATCCCTGTCACGGGTAAAGGATTTAAGCTTTAAAAGCTGTATGTCCAGCTCAGTCTGAAATATCTCTTCTTTAAAATCCCTGTATTTTACCGCCTTTTCCGCCTGAACCTTTAATGTGTCATGGGACCTTTTTACTTCTGCAAGGATACCTTCTGCCTGCCTCATGTTTTCTTCTGTTCTCTGGAGGTTCCGCTCGGCTTCTGCCCCCCGGGCCTTGTAACGGGTAATTCCGGCAGCTTCTTCAAAAAAGTACCGTCTTTCCTCCGGTTTGGAAGAAAGTATCTGGTCAATTTTCCCCTGTTCCATAACAGAATAGGCAGCCTTTCCCACTCCTGTATCCCAAAAAAGTTCCCTTATATCCTTTAACTTTGCAGGCTGCCCGTTCACAAAATATTCGCTTTCACCGGAACGGTACAAACGCCTTTTTATTGCAATTTCGCTGTACTCCAAGGGCAGGATTCCACCGTCATTGGAAATTGTAAGGGTTACCTCCGCAACATTCAAAGGTTTCCTTGTGTCGGTTCCCTTGAAAATAACATCTTCCATTTTCCCGGCCCTAAGGGTTTTGGAAGCCTGTTCCCCTAAAACCCATTTTACGGCGTCTACAACATTACTTTTTCCGCAACCGTTGGGACCCAAAAGGGCTGTAATACCGTCCAGGAACTGAATTTTGGTTCTGTCGGCAAAAGACTTAAAGCCGAAAATTTCAAGAGATTTTAAAAACACCTTATTCTCCAAACAAACGGAATATATTTAAAAAGAAAACATAATCCATTTTAAACTTGTATAACAGAATATCATTACAAAAGTATTCAGGTCAACTATGAAACCCCAGAGGAATATGCCCGTAAGATTCCATTCCAGGGAAAAACCGGATTGTCCAGCCATCCCGGAAAATACCAGGCAAAAACCGGGAGATAAGACTTAAAAAAAACGGATTTGGGGGCTCAGGGAATAATTCTGTTGTAAAAAAAAACTGTATGGTATAGGATTTTTGTATTAAAACAGATTTAAACCCGAAAAAAACGGACCGGGATGGTAAACTGCCTATGGAAAGAATAAAAAGCACTCCGGAAAAATACATCGACCTTACCGGAAAAATCCACAATCCTTTTGGAAACCAGCCTGTTTACTATATAGAAACAACAACAAGCACAATGGACGACGCCAGGGAACTTATTAAATACGGAGCCCTTCCGGGTACGGTAATTTTTGCCGGAACCCAAACCAAAGGAAGGGGAAGATTTGAAACCCGCCGGTGGCAGGGCTCCGGAAATGAAAGCCTTTTATTCACCCTTATTCTGTCAGAAAAATATTTCCACGGCTTTACTCTGAAAATGGGACTGGGAACAGCAAAGGCTTTCCGGCGGATAATAAAGGACCCGGAAATAAAGATAGAAATCAAATGGCCAAATGACATAATGATAAACGGTAAAAAAGCGGCTGGAATGGTCTGTGAAAAAACCGGGGATTTTCTTATTGCAGGAATCGGGTGTAATCTTGGCCAAAAGGAGTTTGCCCCGGAGCTCAGGACAAAGGCAACTTCTTTATTCCAGGTTTTGAAAGAAAAGGTTCCGGAACCGGACGGGTTTCTCCCATTGGTTCTGGAAGAAATCAAATCTGTCCTGGAGTCCCATGACTGGCAGGAAAAAATAAATGATATTCTTTACAGAAAAAACACCCCCGTAAGGTTTTACAGGGGATTTTCCGCAACTGACTCCATTCAAAATGAGAAAAATCTTTTGAAAGGTATTTTAAAAGGGATTGGCCCGGATGGAGAACTTTTAATACAAACAGAAAAGGAAGTTGTTTCCTGTTTTTCAGGAGAACTTGAGGTTTACAAAGATCAGCAGTGAAAAAATATGGTATTCCTGCCGTAGCCAGTCAAATTTCCACAGTCCAAGTTGTAAATTATTTTTATAAACATTATGATGGTTCTGTATTCAGTTTGCAAATTATAACCGGGAGGATTTATGGGAAGAAAAGCCGAAGCCGTCAGATTTTTTAATGAAGGGAACAACTGTGCCCAAAGTGTTTTAAAGGCTTTCCGGGACATAGCAGGGCTACAGGAGGAAACCGCAGCAGCACTGGCCGCAGGATTCGGAGGTGGAATAAGCGGCAGACGGGAAACCTGCGGCACACTTTCCGCCCTGACGATGATAGCCGGAATTCTTGAAGGGAATTACCCGGTAACCGACAACAAAATGAAAACTGAATTCTACAACAAGGTAAAAAAATGCTTTTCCATTTTTGAAGGGAAATTCGGAACCTCTAATTGTAAGGAACTTCTGCAAAAAGCCAACTGCATCGTAAAATCAGATCCATCGGAAAGAACCCCTGAATATTACTCAAAACGTCCCTGCGGGGTCTTTATCCTTGAAGCCGTAGAAATCCTGGAAAAAGAATTCGGTATCGAGGACTGAAAGAAACCTGGAAATAAATCTTTCGGCAATCCTTTAACGTTTTTTTTGTTGGGCTTCCAGGCTTTTGTTGTCT
>JADIMM010000081.1 GCA_017694795.1 Candidatus Gallitreponema excrementavium | reverse complement strand
GTTTCCAAGGCGGAGCACTGGATGAACAATTATCCAAGACGGATTCACGGCGGAAAAACTCCCGCCATGATATATAAAAAATGTTGTAATTTCTGACAGAAAAGTGGGGAATTATTCTTTACAAGTTACTGAGTTTTTTAATTTTTGCAGATTGCAGGAATTAAAATCTTATTGTTCCGGAGTATAAAGATTGGATCCTGAATAAGCTGTTTTTATGCGGTGGTGAAGTGTAAAGGTTGCAATGAAATAGCACAATTTTGGGATTATTTGATTTAAAAAATTATTCTATTCCGAATTTCCATTTGGTGGTACTCTGGTATTTTTCTCCGGCTTTAACAAGTGTTGTGGGAAAAGTATCGATGTTTGGGGTATCTGGGAAATTTTGGCTTTCAAGACAGAGTCCGCAAAATCCCTTGTAATTCCATTTTCCGGTGAATGGATTTTTAAATTCAGGTGTGTAGAACTGAATTCCCGGTTTATCCGAATATATTTCCAAGGTCCTGCCTGTTTCACTGTCTGCAATTTTTGCATCCGGGATATTTTTATTGTTTCTCACAACCATGCAGTGATCAAAGCCTGAATTAAGTTCTTTAAGTCCCAGGCCTATAGTCTTAGGCAGGGAAAAATCAAAAGGTGTGTTTACAGATGAGATTATATTACCTGTAGGAAGCTTGTTTTCGTCCTGTTCCAAGTAAAGGGAACTGTTAAGCTGCAATGTGTGGTTTTTTATTCCTGAATGTTTTTGCCCCGAAAGATCAAAATATGTGTGATTTGTAAAATTGACATGAGTATCCATGTCGGTAAGGGCTTCGTACTTTAACGTGAGAGTATTTTCCCTGTCTATAGTGTACCGGATTTTAATATCAAGGTTTCCGGGAAAGGATTGTTCCCCGTCCGGGCTGATACGGGAAAATTCCACTCCTATTTCACTGGTAGTATTGATTATTTTTGAGTCCCAGAGTTTTCTCACAAAGCTGTCATGTCCTCCGTGGAGACAACAGTTTCCGGGGCAGTTAATGTCAAGCCTGTATGTTTTTTCCCCGATATTGAATTCGCCCCGGCTTATTCGTCCTGCATACCTTCCGATGACGGCCCCAAATGCTCCCCAGTTTAACACATACCCATCCATTGTGGGAAAACCCAGTGTTACATCAGCCGTAATTCCGTTTTTATCCGGCACAAGGATGCTTGTAATTGCACATCCATAATCTATTGCGGAAAAGGTAATTCTCCCATTGGAAAATGTATATATATTTACTTCGTCTCCGGAAGAAAGTACCCCGAAAATCTGTTTTTTTATTGTCATAGAGACCTCGTTAAGTGTATTGTTCCAGGAAACCTGTCCCTATCAGTCCTGTTTTTCTTCGTCACCTGGGGGGACAACTTCGGCTTCCACTACGATGGGGCGGTTTCTTACCTCACGGATAATCAGGGCAATGCTGACTACGACTCCAACTACTCCGATTAATCTTATTATTGTGGCACCTAGTTTAAGAGGCATAAACAGACAAAGGATACCGAATACAATAGGGATGATAATATCAACTACGATATTGTCCAGAGGGATTGAGAATCTTTTTGAGTATACTATCTTTATAATTGAACTTATAAGAAGATATCCGGCAATGACATATACAAAAATAGTCCAGGTTACTCCGGCAACAAAGCTGGGTACAGCTGTCGAAAGAATACCGATTATGAGAGCCGAAATTCCACGGTAAAAAAAGGAATTACGTATTATCCGGGAATTTGTAGAAAAACCCTGGATTATCATAATCACACCGGCAACAAGAAGTGTTATTCCGGCAACCAAAACGAAAAGTGTTATTGTAAATTTAGGGGCAAAAATGAATATTAATCCAAGAATACTTATTATGATTCCTAATGCTAAATTTGTAATTCTCATAAATCCTCCGAATAAAAAACAGGAACTTTCCCGGTATTTCTTTCAGAAAAACCGGCTAAATCCAAAGTCTATACTAAGTATAGCATTACTGGGAAAGAAGTCAAAATATATTTGCAAAGGAAAGCGAAACATTTTATGCCAAGTTTTGGAAAACCTTGGATTCAAAGGTTTCCGGGGCCGGCTTTTGTTTAAACCGGTAATTCTTCCTGTAAAACAACTTATGATTTGTAATTGTTAAATATCAGTTACTTTGCTATATTCATCTTATGCTTATTGAGATTTGTCCGGAAAATCCCGAAGGGGTGGCAGTACCGGGAAAAACCGCAAAAGAGGACTCTTTTTCCAGATGTTACCGTTGTTTCAGGCCAAAGGTAACCTGTTATTGCAGGTACATTAAGGAAATTGATGTTCCTGTGAAATTTGTTTTTCTGATGCACCCAAAGGAGGCTTACAAGCAAAGGACTGGAACAGGGAGATTGTCTGCTCTCAGCATTAAAAATTCCGAAATTCTCGTAGGAATAAATTTTGAAAATAATGCCAGGCTTTTGGAACTTATAAATTCCGGGGAATATTTTCCCATGCTTTTATATCCTGGGCGGGATGCTTTTCCTGCTTCCGGTTGTAAATTAAAGTCCCTGGCAAATGGAAGGATTCCCCTTGTTATCGTTATAGACAGCACCTGGTTTTTTGCCAGGAAAATTTTACGGCTTACTCCGGTTTTACAGACATTACCTAAACTTTCCTTTTCGGGGAACTACAGATCTAAGTTTCAGTTTAAAAAACAGCCTGCCCCGGAATGTTTGTCTACCATCGAGTCCTGTTACTATCTCATAAATGAGTTTCTCGATAGCGGAATAATCCCTTCTGAAAATCCTCAGGGAGAAAAAATCAGTCCGGAACCACTGATGGAAATTTTTCTAAGAATGGTTCATACCCAGTTGGAAAAAGAAGAAGAACGGGAGAGGGCCGGAATCCCCAACCGTTATGACAGTTGTTATCACCGGAGAAAATTAAGACGCCAGGCCGCCCGGCAGGAAACACCGTAAACTGCCCGGCAGAAAACACCGTAAACTGCCCGGCAGAAAACACCGTAAAACCGGGATTTAAAATGTGTTTCCTATGATTTAATTCCATTAAAAAACAATAAAAGTGGGTATGTTTCAGGTTTGTAAAAAGATTGTGAAATAATGTTAATAAATGTCATGAAATGGAGATTTTTGGTTTGAAATATTGAATTTTTTAAAATTTTTTAGTATATTCTTCACCGGATGAGTGTTTGATTCGACTTTAGTTGGACTTAAGAGGTTTTTACCTGTATTCAATTATGGGAATAGGATTGAACGTAAATTGAATAAATATTGAATAAATACAGAGAAATAGTGGAAAATTTGCAATTTCAGGAGGTTGTATCATGTTGGCAGAAAGTGTTGACAATGAGACGTTAAAATTTCCATTGAGGATTTTAGTGTATGGGACTTTGATTTTTGTGGTTCCAACATTGGCCCTTGTTTCCTTGGTTTTTATTATTTGCCCGGTGGATTTAGCCGTAAAATTCCTTCTTGTTAAGAATCCCATGACGGTTCTTTTCCTGGTTTTGGGGTTGGTCTTTCCTGGGGTTTACTTGGGGGTATTGAACGATAAAATCAGAAAAAACCGTGATAACACTGCAAAAATAAACAGCTATATCAGGGTTTGCACAAGGGTCTTTTTGTTCGGCCCCATAGGAATGTCATTGCTTTTTGCCGTGCTGATAGGGCTTTTTTCTTCGGGTATAACGGAATTTATACCTTATCATGTATTTGTTTCTTTTCCCGTAGGGGCAACATTGGTGTTTTCCCTGTTCTTCCATGTGTTGTTTGCAAAGCATTTTGATAATTTTTTTTCATGGTGTGATGTATCTTCGGAATATATTGCCTTAAAATTTACGGTCAGGAATATCCTTATTTCTATACTCAGTCTGATTGGTGTCGTTGCCATTTCAATTTCTACACTTTTTATTGAAATGAATATGGTTCAGTCTTCCGGATTATTGCTTCACTTTTTTACAAGTTTTTTACCGGTACTTCTGGTATGTGTTGTTGTGAATTTTCTTACCTACCTTATTTCGGGTAAAAGTCTTTCTGAGAGGATTTCCAGTATTATAAATCTTGCGGACAGTATAGCAAAAAGAGATTACTCAATACCGGCTTTAAAGATTATTGCGAGAGACGAATTCGGTGCTTTGGCTCATGACTTAAATACATTTGTTGGAACTTCTAAGAAAATTCTCAGGGACTTTATCAATTCCCAGGAATATCTGTCTGCAGTAACCAGTGAGCTTTCGGATGAACTTGCCCAGACTTCGGAATCCTTGCAGAATATAGATTCCAATGTTACAAAGGTAAAAGACCTTGCAATAGAACAATCTGCCGGTGTGGAAGAGACCCACGCTACGGTTTCAAATATTGTAAAAGGTCTTGAAAATCTTAATCTCAACATCGAATCCCAGTCTGCAAGTCTTACCCAGTCCTCTGCTTCCATTGAACAGATGGTTGCCAATATCCGCTCGGTAACAGAGATAATTAACCAGACTGCCGAAAGTGTTTCTGCCTTGGAGGATTCTTCCCTTGCCGGACAGAAAATAGTTGCAGAAGCAGTTGAATCTGCAAAAGAGATTCTATCGGAATCAGCAGGGCTTTTAGAGGCCAGTAATGTAATACAGAATATTGCTTCCCAGACCAACCTTCTTGCAATGAATGCCGCTATAGAAGCCGCCCATGCCGGTGAGGCAGGAAAAGGTTTTGCAGTAGTTGCCGATGAAATCCGTAAGCTGGCAGAAGAGTCAAATGAACAGGGTAAGGGTATAACAGAGCGGCTCAAGACTTTGGAAAACTCGATAAATAAGATTGCTTCCAATACTCAGGTTGTTGAAACCCAGTTCAAAGAAATATTTGAAAAGACAAATGCGGTTAAGTCTCAGGCTGCCATAATTAACAATGCAATGGAAGAACAGTCTTCGGGAAGTGGCCAGGTTTTAACTGCAATACATCAGATTAATGACATAACAGAAGATGTACGTAACGGTTCTGCCGAGATGTTCCAGGGAAGTAAGAATATTGCTTCGGAGATGGAAATTCTTTCCGAGGGAATCCGGAATATTACGGAAAGCATGAATTCTGTGCTTGAGTATACGGAAAAAATAACCACCGGAATAAAGAATCAGGTTGCCCATTCAGAAAGAACAGCTAAACATCTTGAGAGAATCAAAGGCGATACTTCCAATATAAAGCTTGATTAGTCTTGCAGGTAGAGGCTGTTGCAAAAGTCCGGAATACATTATTTCCGGACTTTTTTTATTCATTTTTTATAAAGAGTTGAAAAAAAAACTTAAAAACAGTATAAAAATATGCACTCATGCATATATTTTAATGTATGAGTGGATTTTAGGATTTTCCTGATTGGGTGATCCTGAAATACGGATAATTCTGGTTTTAATTCTTACCTGCCCCCGGCCTTACAAAAAGGAGAATGTAAATGGTGCAACCTGAAAAAAATATTTTACCTGCCAAAGCCTTTTTCTTAAATCTTTTGATTTATGTAGTTCCTCCCCTTGTTTTTTGTATCCAGATGTTTTTTCTATGGCCTTTGGAAATTTCCACAAAGATACAGGTTGTCTTAAGTCCAGGATTCTTCGTTCATTTTATTCTGTCTGTGATTCTTCCCGTGATTTTCTGGTATGTAGTGTCAGCTGGCGTAGGAAAAAAAATAAAAGATGAAGAAGATGTTTCTAAAATAAACCGGCTGGTCTCTGTTTACCCCAGGATTTCCATTCTGGTACCTGTTATTCTTAGTATCAGTTTTTCTATTTCTGTGTCATTGGGATTAAAAAGTTCCGGGGTAAAAACTATTGCTTCTTCTGTTTATACATCGGCTATAGGAAGTACCTTTGTTTTCGGACTGTTCATTTATGTTTTTTTCATAGAGAAATTCGAGGAATATTTGAAATGGCTTCCACTGACAGGGAAGAATTTATCGCTGAAATTTTCTGTCAGGAATATTTCGGTGTCGGTTTTTTCGCTGTTAGGGACTGTAATGTTGATTTTATCGGTTCTTTTCTTTAAGAACGATGAGATTTCCATGCAGGTGTTTTTTTTCACAAAACTCCTGCCTGTTTTGTCAGTATGTGTATTGTGCTGTTTGATTGAATATGCCAGTTTGGGAAAAAGTGTTGAACGCCGCCTGGCGGATGTGGTTACTCTTGCAACTTCTCTTTCCCGAAAGAATTACAATATCAATCTGATACCTGTAATCTCACGGGATGAGTTTGGGCTTTTGGCGGCAGAATTAAATAATTTTTATGAAATTACAAGAAAAATCTTTCTGAATTTCCGTGAATCGGTAAAATATATTAAGACTGTTGTGGACGAACTGTTTCAGGATCTTTCAAATTCCCAGACTGCTATAGAACAGATTAATGAAAATGTATCCCAGGTAAAAAACCTTTCCGTAGAGCAGTCTGCCGGTGTAGAGGAAACAAAGGCAACAGTGTTGCAGATTGTGAAGGGACTGGAAAAGCTTAATGGAAACATCGAGTCCCAGGCTGCAAGTCTTACCCAGTCTTCTGCATCAATAGAAGAAATGGTTGCAAATATAAGGTCTGTATCAGAAATTCTTAACCAGAATTCCCAAAGCGTTGCTGCCCTGGAAGAGTCTTCCCTTAAGGGGCAGAAACTTGTTCTTCAGGCTGTAGAAGCTTCAAACCAGATTATAAATGAATCCGCGGGTCTCTTGGAGGCCAGTAGTGTTATTCAGGCAATAGCATCCCAAACCAACCTTCTTGCAATGAACGCTGCTATAGAAGCTGCCCATGCCGGTGAGGCAGGAAAGGGGTTTGCAGTGGTTGCAGACGAAATCAGAAAACTGGCTGAAGAATCAAATGACCAGGGAAAGGTAATAACCCAGAGACTGAATAACCTTCAAAATTCGATAAACGATATTGCCAGTGCGACAAAGGATGTAGAGGTTCAGTTTCAGGAAATCTTTGACAAAACAAATGCGGTAAAGTCCCAGGCTGCAATAATCAATAATGCAATGGAGGAGCAGACTGCCGGAAGCGGTGAGGTGCTGACTGCAATCCACCAGATAAATGATATTACAGAGGATATAAGAAATGAATCTGCCCAGATGCTTGCAGGCGGTAAAAACATTGCAGAGGAGATGGAGATTCTTGCCAAAGGAATCGCATCTATAAACTCCATGATGAATACTGTTCTTGAAAGTACTGAGATGATTAAATCCGGAATCAGAAATCAGCAGGGAAATTCTGAAAATACAAGAAATCACATCAAGGGCATTGACGGTGATATCAGTTCCTTTAATTTCTGATAGTTTGTTAACGGTTTTACCGGAGTTGGGAGTGCTTTCCCGGGTAAATTCCTCCCTGAAAACCGTGCAGGGAGAACAGAGGCTTTTCTTTGTTTCAGGTTTTTCTTTAAATTTTCCACCCTTGCAAAATCCTGAATATGGGGGTATTCTATAATAATCGTATATTCTGGGGAGTTGGAGAGACTCCCTCAAATCATATTTTAAGGACGGAACTATGTCAGACAAGAACATGGTAATGATTGACGGAAATACCGCCGCAGGTCATGTGGCCCATGCTTTAAGCGAAGTAATTTCAATCTATCCTATTACTCCTTCAAGCCCCATGGGTGAAGTTGCTGATGAGTATTCAGCAAAAGGAAAAAAGAATATCTGGGGAACAGTACCGGATGTTGTGGAGATGCAGTCAGAGGCCGGAGCTGCCGGAGCTGTTCACGGGGCACTTACTACCGGGGCTTTAAGTACTACATTTACAGCTTCCCAGGGACTTCTTTTGATGATTCCCAATATGTACAAAATTGCAGGAGAGCTGACAAGTACTGTTTTCCATGTTGCAGCCCGTGCTCTTGCCACAAGTTCACTTTCAATTTTTGGTGACCACCAGGATGTTATGGCTTGCCGCCAGACCGGTTGGGCAATGTTGGATTCCAACAGTGTTCAGGAGGTTATGGATATGGCAGTTATTGCCCATGCTTCAACATTAAGGGCAAGGGTTCCTTTTATCCATTTCTTTGACGGATTCAGAACTTCCCACGAAATCCAGAAGATAGAAGAAGTTTCCTATGATGTTATGAAAGAAATGGTTGACGATGATTTGGTCAGGGCCCACAGGGCAAGAGGGCTTACTCCCGAAAATCCTGTTGTCAGGGGAACTGCCCAGAATCCTGATGTTTATTTCCAGAGCCGGGAAGGGGTAAACAAATATTACGAAGCTGTACCTGAAATTGTCCAGAAAGAAATGGACAAGTTTGCAAAGCTTACAGGAAGACAGTACCACCTCTTTGATTATGTAGGTTCCCCTGATGCGGAAAAAGTGATTGTAATCATGGGATCCGGAGCCGAAACCTGTGACGAAACCGTAGAAGCTTTGATTGCAAAGGGTGAGAAAGTTGGTGTGCTTAAAGTAAGGCTTTACCGCCCCTTTAAGGCAGATGCCTTTGTTGCAGCCTTGCCTGCAACTTGTAAAGCCATTGCCGTAATGGACAGAACCAAGGAACCCGGTTCCTTAGGTGAACCTCTTTACGAAGATGTTCAGACTGCCCTTGCAGAACAGGGCCGCAAGGTTGACCTGGTTTTGGGCGGCCGCTACGGGCTTGGTTCAAAAGAATTTACCCCTGCAATGGTTAAGGGTATCTTTGACAACCTTTCGGGGAAAAAGCTTAACCACTTTGCTGTTGGTATAAACGACGATGTTTTGGGACAGAGCATAGCTTATGATTCAAACTTTACTTTGGAAGAAGAAGGCATGAACGAGGCTATGTTCTACGGTCTTGGTTCCGACGGAACAGTAGGTGCCAACAAGAACTCAATTAAGATTATCGGTGAGGCAAAACCGGAGCTTAATGCCCAGGCTTATTTCTCCTATGACTCAAAGAAGTCCGGGGGATTTACTGTTTCCCACCTCAGGTTTGGTAAAGGTGCAATCAGAAGGCCTTACCTTATTACTTCTGCAGACTTTGTTGCCTGCCATAAATTTACTTACATGGATACACTCTATATGCTGGAGTCTGCAAAAGAAGGGGCTACCTTCCTTTTGAACAGCCCCTACGATGCAGCCCATGTTTGGGAAAACATTCCTGTAGAACAGCAGCAGACAATTATCGACAAAAAACTGAATTTTTATGTTATCGATGCTTTCAAGATTGCAGAATCCACCGGAATGGGGACAAGAATCAATACTGTTATGCAGGCTGCATACTTTAAAATTTCCGGCGTTCTTGATGAGGAAACAGCCGTTAAATACATGAAGAAATTCATCGAAAAGTCTTACAGCAAAAAGGGTATGGATATTGTAGAAAAGAACTACAAGACTGTTGATGCTGCCCTTAATGCAGTGGAAAAGGTTTCATACCCTGGAAATACAGTAGGAAACCTCCACATGAAGGGGGCCATGGCTTCTTCCCCGGATTCCTTTGTCAGGGATGTTCTTGGTAAGATGGCTGTCCAGCAGGGGGATAAGCTTCCTGTTTCTGCCCTTCCTGCCGACGGAACTTTCCCCACTGCTACAACCCAGTACGAAAAACGGGCAACCGCAGAAAAAGTACCTTCTTGGGATCCTGAAGTTTGTATCCAGTGCGGACAGTGTACAGTTGTATGTCCCCACGGCTGTTTGAGGATGAAGACCCTTGATGACAGTGAGGCTGCAAAGGCTCCTGGGACCTTTAAAACCGCCGAGATTAAGCCTAAGGCTGTTCCCGGAAAGAAAATTGTACTCCAGGTTGCTACAGAAGATTGTACCGGTTGCGGTGTCTGTGTTTCTACTTGTCCTGCAAAGAACAAGGCTGACGAAACAAAGAAAGCAATTAATCTTGTTCATTTTACCCATGAGCTTAGGACTTCCGAAGCCGAAAACTGGGATTACTTTATGTCACTGCCTGAGGTAGATCCTGCAACCCTTAATCTTTCAACCCCAAAAGGCCTTGCCATGAAGAGACCTCTCTTTGAGTTCTCCGGAGCCTGTGCCGGTTGCGGTGAGACACCTTATATCAAGCTTTTGTCACAGCTTTTTGGTGACAGGGCAATTATTGCAAATGCTACAGGTTGTTCGTCCATCTATGGAGGAAACCTGCCTTCCACACCTTACGCAAAAAATGCGGAAGGAAGGGGTCCGGCATGGTCTAATTCCCTCTTTGAAGATGCTGCAGAATTCGGTATGGGTATGAGGATGACCAGCGACAAGCTTGCTGAATACGCAAGGGAGGTTGCAGTTGCCGCAAAGGAAAAAGGTATTGCTGCCGGTACAATCGATAAGATTTTGGCAAATCCCCAGACCAGTGATGAAGAAATAGCCCGGCAGAGGGCCGATCTGGCCGTTTTGAAAGGAGAGTTGGAAGGTAATAAAGATTCAACAGCTGTTGAGCTTCTTTCACTTCTTGACCACTTTGTAAAACGTTCCCACTGGGTTATCGGTGGTGACGGATGGGCTTATGACATCGGTTTTGGCGGTGTAGACCATGTTCTTGCTTCCGGAAGAAACATCAATATCCTTGTTTTGGATACCGAGGTTTATTCGAATACCGGAGGACAGATGTCCAAAGCAACTCCTATCGGAGCTGTGGCTAAATTTGCTGCAAAGGGTAAGACAACAAGCAAGAAAGACTTGGGAATGATTGCAATGTCTTATGGTTATGTTTATGTAGCAAGGGTTGCCATGGGTGCAAATATGAACCAGGTAATCAAAGCCATGAGGGAAGCCGAAAGCTATGACGGGCCTTCTTTGGTAATTGCTTATGCCCATTGTATCAATCACGGAATCAACATGACCAACGGTCTTACAAATCAGAAAGAAGCCGTATCCTGCGGGTTGTGGCCTCTTTACAGATATGATCCGAGACTGGTAGAACAGGGAAAAAATCCTTTCCAGCTGGATTCTAAAGAGCCTGATTACAACCTGGCTGACTTTATGTACAAAGAAGTCCGGTTCAAGAGCCTTAAAGCTGCAAATCCTGAGAGGGCTGCAATGCTTTTGGATAAGGCTGTTGAAAAGGCTAAACGCCAGTGGAGAGAGTACAAATACCTTGCAGAAAGGGACTTTTAGTGCTTTCTGACTGTTAGCCGGCGGAGGCTTTTGTAAAGACAAAAGATTTCCGCTCCTGAAGGCTGCCCCTTTGATAGAAGGGGCAGCCTTTTTTTTTGACCGGTTGATTTTTTTATTTATGGGATTTTGGGTATCCTGAAATAATTGATACCAATATTACTTTTTAAGATTTGATTTTCTGTTTAAATCTTGCCCGGTTTATGAAATGTTTTTTAGCAAAAACAAATAAAGCTGTTTTTTTTATGTTATAATAAACA
>JADIMM010000080.1 GCA_017694795.1 Candidatus Gallitreponema excrementavium | reverse complement strand
TGGGTTTCATTCCTCCCAGGAGTTCATAAACTACTGACAGTTTAAATTCCTTGGTGTATTTTCGTCTTTTTGTTTCCATCCTGTCTCCTTTTGTCATTATAGCATGTGTTTAATATAATGTTACCACTTTGGCTCGGTCGACATGACTGCTTTGGCGTCTGGAAAGCCGTGTATTATAATAATGCCGTATGCCAAAGCTCCAGAATTCGGCGCAAGCCGAATTCTGGGACTGTACGCCGGTTGATGGCTTGGACTGTTTTTTCGCCTGTGGAACCGGCATTTTGATTGCCGAATTCAGCGTAAGCTGAATTCGGGGCTTTGGCTCGTGGCTTTTGGTAAGTTAGGGCTTTTTAGGTGCCAAAGCGCCTTTGCAACCTTGGTTTGTCAAAAAAACAGCGTTTTTCTCTGCAAAGGCACAAAAGCTCCTGTCTTACCAACAGCTTTTGTGCCGGTGCGGTATGGACTTTTATAGACGGGGCGGGTTCTTCTTTATTTTTCTCTTTCCTTCTGCATAATCTCCTTATATTTTCCTGTGTTTTTTCTGTCTGCATTTTAAATTTAGCCGGTGTTTTCTTCTTATAATCCAGTGGTAATTCTTGACACTTTTATGTTAAATGCTTAAATTATAATCAAATATATATAGCTCGAGGAGACCTGATATGATTAAGGTAGGTATTAACGGTTTTGGCCGTATCGGCCGCATGGTGTTCCGTGCAGCAGTGGAAAACTTCAGCAATGACATTCAGATCGTAGGTATCAACGACCTTCTTGACCCTGATTATCTTGCTTACATGCTGAAGTATGATTCTGTACATGGTCCATTTAATGGTGATGTTAAGGTTGAAGGAAACTTCATGATTGTAAACGGAAACAAAATCCGCCTTACAGCAGAAATGGATCCTGCAAACCTCAAATGGAATGAAGTAGGTGCCGACGTTGTTGTTGAGTCCACCGGTTTCTTCCTTACTGACGAGCTTGCCCGGAAGCACATTACTGCCGGTGCAAAGAAAGTTATTATGTCTGCTCCTTCAAAGGATGCAACTCCTATGTTTGTTTACGGTGTAAACCACAAATCTTATGCCGGTCAGGATATTATTTCCAATGCTTCCTGCACCACAAACTGTCTTGCTCCTATTTCCAAGGTTCTCAATGATACTTTTGGAATTAAGAGAGGTCTCATGACCACTATCCATGCAGCAACAGCAACCCAGAAGACTGTTGACGGACCTTCCAAAAAAGACTGGAGAGGTGGACGCGGTATTCTTGAAAACATGATTCCTTCTTCTACAGGTGCTGCAAAAGCTGTAGGAAAGGTTCTTCCTGAACTCAACGGAAAACTTACAGGTATGTCTGTACGTGTTCCTACTTCCGATGTTTCTTTCGTGGATCTTACCTGCGAACTCAACAAGGAGTGTACTTACGAAGAAATCTGTGCTGCCATGAAGAAAGCTTCTGAAGGCGAACTCAAGGGAATCCTTGGTTACACAGAAGATGCTGTTGTTTCAACTGACTTCCGCAACGATGCAAGAACTTCAATCTTTGATGCAAAGGCCGGAATCCAGCTTGATTCAACCTTTGTAAAGGTATGCTCATGGTATGACAACGAATGGGGATACTCAAACAAAGTTCTCGAAATGGCAAGAGTAATCGGAAAATAAGCTGTTTTCAGCTTATTAGAGGCCGGGGATACCCCGGTCTTTTTTTTCCGGATTTTGTCTTGCCGGTTTCAGAGGTTTTTAGTTTTTTTTGAGAGTATTGTTTTGGGATGCAAATTTTTCGTTTGAGTCCTTTGTATACTTGACCTCATGGCTTGTTTTAAGATATAAATAATACTGTATCGCCGGAATTTTAAAGTTTTCCGGTTTGTTTTGGGGAAATTTTCCGGCGCTGTCCCGTTAGGCCCGGTTAAAATATAATATTTTAGAGGTTTATATGTACGCACTTTTTGAATATAAGGGAAAACAGTATAAGGCTGAAAAAGGCGCCCTTTTGAAAGTAGATAACGTGAATGCTGAAAAGGGTTCTTCTATTGATGTTCCCCAGGTTCTTTTGGTTAGTGACGGCGAAAAGGTTTCCGTCGGTGCTCCATACGTTGAAGGGGCCAGCATAAAGCTGACTGTAGAGGATTCCGTAAGGGACAAGAAGGTTCTTGTTTTTAAATACAAGGCTAAGAAAGATTATCACCGCTTAATCGGGCACAGGCAGAAATACACCATGGTCCGGGTTGACGAGATTAAAGCCTAGTCTGTGATTTTGGTTTCTTTGCAAAAGAATGTTTTTGGAGAGCTGGTTTTTGCGGCTTCCAGGGGGCATTCTGAGGCTGTAAAAACAGGAGTGGATCCTGTTTGTACGGCGGTGAGCCTGATGTTCTATGCCGTTTCAGCCGGTTTTTTTGATGTTCCGGGGTTGACGCTGGATGTTTCCGCTCCGGAAAAGGGAGATTTCAGTCTGAGGGTTTTGGATTCCCGGGCTTCTTTAAAGGAGTTGTTGAAGTTTTCCTATGATTTTCTGTTAAAGGGGTTCAGAAAACTGGAATCCTCCTTTCCTGAAAATCTGAAGCTTGAATTACTGCCGGTGGTGAAAACAGTTTTTTAAGCCGGTTTTATTATTTTTTTTTGGAGGAATATTATGGGACGCAAAAAGGGCGGTAGCGGTTCAAAAAATGGTCGTGATCCTAATCCTAAATATCTTGGAGTAAAAGCATACGGTGGTACTGCTGTTACTTCCGGTTCAATTCTTGTTCGCCAGAGAGGAACAAAGATTCATCCCGGAAACAATGTTAAAAAAGGTAAGGATGATACATTGTTCGCGGTGGCAGACGGAATTGTAAAGTTTCATTCAAGAAAGGGTCGGCACTTGGTTTCAATTGTGCCTGCTGATGCAGTGTAGTTTTGGAATTTTGATTGTTAAGTGCAGCATATATAAAGCTGCACTTTTTTTTTGGAGTTGGCGATGTTGAAATTTGCAGATGAAGCCCTCATTGAAGTTTCTTCCGGAAAGGGTGGAAACGGCTGTGCTTCCTTCAGGCGCGAAAAATACATTCCCTTTGGAGGGCCTAACGGCGGTGACGGAGGAAAAGGCGGGGATGTGGTTTTTACGGTAAAAAAGAACCTCCGTACTCTTGTCCACTTGCGTTATAAACAACATTTTAAGGCAAAAAACGGCGGTGACGGACAGGGGTGGAACCGTTTTGGAAAAGACGGGGAAGATGTTGTTATTCCCCTGCCTCCGGGTTGTATTCTTTTTGATAAAGATACAGGTTCCCTTATCCGTGATTTTGGTGAGGATGATTCTGATTTTGTTTTTCTTAAAGGGGGCAACGGAGGTTGGGGAAATACCCATTTTAAGTCTTCTACAAACCAGGCCCCCAGAAATGCCAATCCCGGCCAAAAAGGGGAAACCCGTACCATAAGGGTTGAGCTTAACATTATTGCCGATATTGGTTTTGTAGGTTATCCCAATGCAGGTAAATCAACTCTTTTGGATTTTTTTACAAATGCAAGGCCAAAGATAGCAGCCTATCCCTTTACCACTAAAATCCCCAATCTTGGAGTTTTACGGGTAAGCGATGAGAGGGACATTATTCTTGCAGATATTCCTGGGATAATTGACGGAGCTTCCAAGGGATTAGGACTTGGTTTTAAATTTTTAAAGCATATTTCCAGGACTTCCGGTCTTGCCTTCCTGGTGGATTTATCGGAAGAAAATTATCTTGATGCTTTTCAGGTACTTTTAAAGGAGCTGGGGGATTTTTCTTCTGAGCTGACCCAAAAACCCCGTATTTTGATTGGTACAAAAACCGATGTGGAGGACGGGGCTGTCCGGCTTGAAAAACTTAAGGAAAGGTATCCCGGGGAGAAGGTTCTGGGAATTTCAGTTTGGAACAGAACCGGACTTGATGAAGTAAAACAAGCCTTTATTGACATGGTTTTGGAAGCAGAAAAATGAAAACCGGGATTTTTGGAGGTTCTTTTAATCCTGTCCATAACGGACATATTTCCATGGCTTTGCTTGCAAAGGACAGGCTGGGGCTTGACCGGGTTGTTTTTGTTCCTGCAAATATATCCCCATTTAAGGAACCTTTTAAAGATGTAGCCCCGTTGCACCGGGTTAAAATGCTGGAAGGGGCGGTAAGGGATTATCCCTTTTTTTCCGTTGATGACCGGGAGCTTAAACGGGGAGGTGTTTCCTACACCTTCAATACGGTTTTGGAATTGGAAAGGGATTTTCCGGAAGATATTCCCTTTTATCTTATAATCGGGGATGATTTGGTGAAGGGGTTTTCTTCCTGGTACAGGGCGGAGGCTTTGGCACAAAGAACAAGAATTGTTGTCTTAACACGGGAAAAGGATCCTTTTGATTTACAGTTCCCCCATCAAAATATAAAAAATGAAACGGTTGATATTTCTTCTTCTATAGTAAGGGAAAATATTTCTTCCGGAAAAGAATGGGCTTCCCTTGTTCCTTCTTTTGTTTCAAGGTATATTATTGAATATGGATTGTATGGGTATGACCGGACAAAATGATTTTTCCCCCGGACTTTCCGGCCAGGACGGAAAAATGAAAGGTCTTATAGATAAAATAAGCCTTTATGCCCAAGGGGTATTGGAAGAAAAAAGGTTCAGACACAGCGTCAGGGTAGCTGAGTATGCAGCTTCACTGTCTGAGGTTTATTCGGTTGACAAGGAAGCAGCTTATTTGGCAGGGATTTCCCATGACATTTGCAAAAATTCCAAGGACAGGCTGCTTTTGTCTTTGGCAAAGCGGGATGGGGACCCCATTCTTGATATAGAAAAGAAAAAACCGTCCCTGCTTCACGGCCGTGCCGGAGCTGTACTTCTCAAAGAGGATTTTGGTGTCGAGGACCAGGAGGTCTTGGAAGCAGTTAAAAACCATACCTTTGGTATCCCGGGGGCTTCTGATCTGACCCTTTTGATTTACGTTTCAGATAAAATTGAACCGGGGAGGGGGTACAATGCCGGCAGTCTCAGGGAAATAGCAGGAAATGTTCCTCTCCGGGTTCTTGCCCTTGAGACTGCAAAAGAATGTCTGAGAATTCTGGAACTTCAGAAAAAATCTGTTTCTCCCGGAACTCTGGATATGATAAAATGGTTGGAGACCCATGATTAAAATTTCCAAAACTATTAAATTGGACAGGACTGTCCTCTTTCTTTTTCTTATTCTGATTGTTCTTGTTGTTACCACGGTGCTGTTGGTAATCGGCTTGAACGAAAACCAGGTTGCAAAATCCTTGGAGACAGATTCCGTTGTAAAAACTCTTTTTGTAATTGAACAAAACGGTATTCCTGTTGAAATAGCTGTACTCGCCTATTATCCGGAGACCGGCCGTTCCGCCATGTTTGATATTCCAGGTGATTTTGGAAAAATAATACAAAGTTTGGAGCGGGTGGACAGGATTGATGTTTTATACCGGAACGGAAGAATCTTTGAATTTAAAAAGGAAATAGAGGAAATCATGAGACTTTCCATTCCTTTTTACATAACGATGGACGTAGAAGGTTTAAGACGCATAACGGATTTGCTGGGAGGACTTGAAATTTTTATACCGGAACCGGTGGATTTTGTTGATGATTCCGGCGTAAGGGTTCTTTTGCCAAAAGGGAATGTCCTTTTGGACGGGGAAAAACTGGTTACCTATCTTCTCTATGACAATCCGGATGAGTACATTCCTACGGGGGAAAACCGGAAACAACAGACTGTTATTTCCTTATTAAAGGCTTTGAATAAAAATTCTGCAAAGATTCTTAAGCGACCCTTTTACCAGGTGTTGGAAAAGAACGTCAAATCCAATATTTCCGGGGAAGATTTGCATTCTTTGTTTCAGTATCTGGTGAACATTGACGGTGAAAGGCTTATTCCCCAGGGGGTTACCGGAACTTATAGGGAAGTCGACGGTCAGATGCTTTTGTTTCCAGACAGGGACGGGGAGACCTTCAGGGAAATAATAAATCAAAGTTTTATAGAACTTGTTGCAACAGGTGAGGTGGATTATGAACGTATTTATGCGATTGAGGTTTTAAACGGGACTGATATCCAGAACCTTGCCAGAAATTGCGGGAATATATACCAGAGTTTCGGATTTGATGTTGTCCGGGTTGCCAATGCTTCCGAGCAGAACTACGAGAATACAGTTGTAATAGACCACATTTCTGAAAATCCCATGGCTCAGGTTATCGCCCAGCTTATAAGGTGTGAAAGGGTTGTTTCCCCAGGGGTTGACGAAGATTTGTCACAAACTGAGGGAATTTACTGGGAAAATTCAGGTTATTCCGTTGATTTTACGATTATACTTGGAAGGGATTTTAACGGCCGGTATGTGCGTAATTAGTAGTTTGTTTAAAAGGAGGTTGACATGAAGGCAGAAATAGCTGTTGAACTTGGAAAGTATCTTTCTGAATATAATCTGGAGGATGTTGTAGTTTTGGATTTAACCGAATGCAACAGTTGGACTGATTACTTTGTTATCGGAACTCTAGCCAGTGCCCCCCAGTGGAAAGGTATTTACAGGCACATAAAGGATTTTGCCGCCGGGCATAACCTTGAAATGCGTTTAGGAAAGGGTAAAACCCAGGATGAAGACATCTGGCATCTTGTGGACTTGGGTGAAATCGTAGTTCATATTTTCACAGCCGAAGGCAGGAAATTCTATGAGCTGGACAAACTTTGGTTCAAGGCAAAGGAGCTCTTTTCCTCAAAAGAAGATGAATCAACTCCTGAATTGATTTAAAGCCCCCGTTGTTTTTAAGCTGTTTTTATGTATCCTTATTATTCTGACCTTCTTTAGAAGCCTGGTGTAAAAACTGGATATTGTGACGTTATTGTGTAAAAAAAAAGACTTGGAGTACCGGAGGTATCCAAGTCTTTTTTGTTCCTGTTTAAACTGGGGTGTTTTCCCTCAAAGAGATCAAAAATCGTCGTAGTTCAAATCATCTTCTTCAATTTCGTCATCATCTTCATCTTCGTCGTATCCATACCCGTCTTCTTCTATAAAGCCGTCACTGAAATCGTCAACTTCGTCAAAATCTTCATCGTCGTCAAAATCATCGTTGAAATCGTCTTCGAAATCGTCATCAAAATCGTCGTCAAAGTCATCTTCAAAATCGTCTTCATAATCATCGAAACCGTATTCAAAAAGAATTTCTTCGTCAATCTGATATCGGGTACTCATTTTCTTCTTTCCTGTTTTTCAATTAGAATTTCTTGATGTTTTAAACATAGATTAGACTATTACCTGTGTCAACTAGAAAACAGGGATTTTAATAATTTTTTTGAGATAATGCCAAAAATATTCCAATACCTTTGACAAATTACCCTCCTTTTTAGTATAATAAACCGGATTAAAGGCTTATGAAGATTTATTCTCCTGCTCCTGCAAAAGTTAATATACATTTGAGTATTTTGGGCCGGCGGAAGGATGGTTTTCATAACTTGTCCAGTCTCTTTCAGGCTGTTTCGTTGTTTGACGAGCTGTTTGTTGAAACTGTGTCCGG
Source organism: Candidatus Gallitreponema excrementavium (assembly GCA_017694795.1). GTDB lineage: Bacteria > Spirochaetota > Spirochaetia > Treponematales > Treponemataceae > Gallitreponema > Gallitreponema excrementavium. Next base: position 103,402 of record JADIMM010000080.1, on the reverse strand, counting down.
AGGGGGATGTACTGTTGTCTGCCGTGAGGCAGAGCTTCCGGAAGAAAACACTTTGACTTGTGCTTACAGGGAATTTTCCAGAGTTACAGGTTTTGACGGCGGCATAAGGGTTGTTTTGAAAAAAAATATTCCTGCCGGGGCTGGTTTGGGTGGCGGTTCGTCAGATGGTGCTGCTTTGCTTAGAATCCTGAATCATGTTTCGGGAGGGATGCTTTCCGGTCCCGAACTTGAGGCTCTTGCCGGTTGTGTGGGAAGTGATGTTCCTTTTTTTGTAAGAGGCGGGGCCGGGGTTGTTTCCGGGCGGGGTGAAATTATAGAGCCGCTTTTTCTGTCCGGAGGGGAGAGGCCTCTTTTTTTTGTCCTTATCTGGCCGGAGGTGTTTTCTTCAACACCTGAGGCCTACAGGTTATTCGATTCTGAATTGGACCCGGAAGTAAAGGAATACGGAAGGCAGGATTTTGAAAAATATTATTCCCTGGATCCTGTCAGGTGGCCTTTTTTTAATTCTTTTGAGCCTCTGATTTCGGACCGTTTCCCTGCTGTTAAAGCTGCATTGGAAGGCCTTAGGGCGTCGGGAGCTGGTTTTGTTTCGATGAGTGGTTCCGGGTCTTCTGTGTTCGGGGTTTTTACTGAGGAGGCTTCCTGCAGGAATGCTTTTAAAACCCTTGCAGAAAACTGGCGTTTTTGTTACGCTATAAAGTCTCTTTCAGGAAATCCTCCTGTAGAGATTTTAAAATAACTTTTGGGACGTCGGCAAGTGGTAAGCCCCCAGCTTTTGGTGCTGGTATTCCGCTGGTTCGAATCCAGCCGTCCCAGTGATATATGGATTCTGTATTATGAGGGTCCAGAAATTACTCTCCAAAATGGAGAAGGAGTTTGTGATGGAAAAGATTCTAAAGGCAAGTGTTCGTACAGAAAGTGGTAAAGGTGTGGCAAAACGCTTGCGCCGGGAAGGTAAAATTCCTGCCGTGGCATACGACAGAACGGGAAAGTCAACCCTTCTTGTATTAAATCAGGCTGATTTTGTTAAACTTAATAAGGACGTTACAGAGAGTACAATCGTTACTGTAGATGCCGACGGAAAAGATTTTGAAGCATTTATCAAACATATTGATTTTGATATTCTTTCCGGATTGCCCCAGCATGTGGATTTTTACCAGGTGGAAAGGGGAAAAGTTCTCAGGGCTAAAGTTTCTGTTGTCATTACCGGAAATCCGGTTGGTGTAAGGGAAGGCGGTGTTCTTGAAACCGGAATAACCGAAATAGATGTAGAATGTCTTCCAAAGGATTTGCCGCCTGTGATTAAGGTTGATGTTACCAATTTAGGTGCTAACCAGGCAATTCATGTAAGGGATCTTGATGTTTCAAAGGATGTTAAGGTTCATACTCCTGAAGACAGCGTAATTGCTGTTGTAAAGTTTATCCGTTCCGATGTTCCGGAAACTCCTGCCGAAGCCACTGAGGCTGCCCCTGCGGAAGCATAATATTTAATAACCGGATAGGAGGCCGCCGGCAAGGTTTTGTCTGGCGGCTTTTTTTATGGTAGCAGAACTAATAGAAAATATTTTTAAATCCAGGCTTGAAAAGCTGGAGAATCTCAAAGGTTCCCGGGTGTTGGTTTCCGTTTCCGGTGGCCCTGATTCCATGGCCCTTCTAAACCTTACCCTCCGTTTTTCCCCGGTTTATGATTACAGGGTTGCCGTATGTACCGTAAACCATAAAATCCGGCCGGAAGAAGAAAGTGGCGGGGATGCCGATTTCGTTGAGGAATACTGCCGCTTACGCAGGGTCTATTGCAGGAGAATAGATTTAAAGCCGGATGAATTGCAGGATGTTATTTCCCGCAGGCAGGGAGGTCTCGAGGATGGGGCCAGATTCCTCCGTTACAAAATTCTGGAAAATCTTAAAGAAGAATTGGATGCGGAATATATTTTTCTCGGTCATAACAAGAACGACCAGCTTGAAACTCTTTTGATGAGGTTTCTCCAGGGAAGCGGTGCTTCGGGAAAAAACGGTATATCTTTTTTAAGGAGGTGCTTTTACCGGCCCCTTTTGGAAGTTGAAAAAAAACAGATTTTTGAATATCTTTCTGAAAACAATATTAAATACAGAGTCGATAAAACTAATGGGGATATTTCATATCTCCGGAACCGGATCCGTAATGTACTTGTACCTGTTTTAAACGATTCTTTTCCAGGTTGGGACAGCGGACTTATTTCCGGAGCTGAAAAGGCTTTTGATGAGGAGACAGCCCTGGATTGTTATCCGGGAATGCCGTCTTGGGAACCTGTTTTTTCCGGTGAAAAGGCTTCGTTTCTCCGGGTTTCAGGAGAAGATTTTTCCCGGCTGCCCAAAGCCATTAGAATAAGGCTTTTATTCAGTGGCTGCAATTTGCTTTGTGACAGGGAAAGGGTTTCCTATCCGCTTATAGAGTCCTTTGCCGTAAAAATCAGGGACAGTGCCTTTTCTTCCGGTGGGAATTTTACTGCAGGTTTTGCAGGTGAATGGTATTATTTAGGTTTGTTACTTGAGAAAAGTATGGAAAAAAGCTATTCTTTTGTTATAAGACCCGGAGATGCCCTTACTGTAAATGATGTTTTGTTCAGGGCCTTTTCTTCCGGGGGGATTGAAAATTTAAATAAAGGAATTCAGGGAAAAAAAACTCATATCATCGGGTACTTGGGACCATTTTCAGGTGGGGTAAGCATACAGAACTGCAAAAAGGGTGGTTCCATAGTTTTTTCAAACGGAATTGAGAGACTTTATAAGAAACTCCTTTCGGGGGAGGGGGTTCCGCCCGTTTTGAGACCTTATGTTCCGTGTTTTCAGGCTTTCCTTGAATCAGGGGACTGTGTAACCGGAATACTCGGTTCTGTTTTTGGTTTTAGAAACTGGATATCGGTTCCTTGCCCTTCTTTGTTTTCAAAAGATTTTTCGGAAGACATTGGGAAAGATAAGTCAGGAACCTATATACTGATTGCAAGAATAATATAGCGGGGATTATATGTCGGAAAAAAAAATTGACAACAATTTACACGGCGGGCCTTCTGTCGGGGGCCGGATTTCAAAGTTCATTTTTATTTTAGCCGTTCTTCTTGTCCTTTGGTATCTTTTCTTTTTTAATAAGACTGATTACCGGGATATTTCCTATTCAGAATTCAAATCTTATATAGAATCCGGTTTGGTTTCCGAGGTTATGATTCAGGATGAAAAAGATTTGTTCGGTACCATTGTTACTGATCCGGAGAACGGAGCTTATGAGACCATTCATACCATTATCCCTTATACTGATTCTGAGTTGGTAAAGTCTCTGGAAGAACGGAATATTATTGTGTACGGCAGTGAAAGCAAAACTCCTTTTTGGATTTACCTTCTGGAATTCCTGCCTGTAATTTTTATGTTCCTGATTCTTTTAATGATTTTCCGGCAGAGTCAGGGTCAGGGAAACAAGGCCTTTCAATTCGGAAAAAGCAGGGCGAGATTATATCTTGGCGGAAAAAAGGTAACCTTTGACGATGTGGCAGGTCTCAAAGAGTCAAAATACGAGCTTGAAGAAATTGTTGATTACCTAAAGAAGCCCGATAAGTATATAAAAATGGGGGCAAGAATTCCTAAGGGTATACTTCTCGTGGGAATGCCTGGAACCGGAAAAACCCTTCTGGCCAGGGCCGTTGCCGGAGAGGCCGGGGTTCCGTTTTTTCATATTTCAGGAAGCGATTTTGTGGAAATGTTTGTGGGTGTAGGGGCCAGCCGCGTCCGGGATTTGTTTATGGATGCCAGGAAAAATGCCCCTTGTATCGTATTTATTGATGAATTGGATGCTGTTGGCAGGGCCAGGGGTGCCGGTTTCGGGGGTGGTCATGATGAAAGGGAACAGACCCTGAACCAGATGCTTGTGGAAATGGACGGTTTTGACTCAAAGGAGGGGATAATAATCCTTGCTGCTACAAACCGCCCCGATGTTCTGGATCCGGCTCTTTTGCGTCCGGGACGGTTTGACCGGCAGGTGGTGGTGGCCATGCCGGACATAAAAGAAAGGGAGGCGATTCTCCGGATTCATGGTAAGAAAATGCCGGTAGATGAAAGTGTTGATTATTCCCATTTTGCAAAAGCAACCCCGGGAATGAGCGGGGCTGATCTTGCAAATATGATGAACGAGGCTGCCCTGGCTGCTGCAAGAAAAAACCTCCCCGGAATTACCAAGGAATTGATAGAAGAAGCTAGGGATAAGGTTCTTATGGGGGTTGCCCGTACTTCCGTTGTGATACCCAAGGACGAGCTTAAACTGACAGCTGTGCATGAATCCGGTCATGCTTTGCTGCACTATTTTCTGGAAAATGCGGATCCTTTGCATAAGGTTACCATTATTCCCAGGGGAAGAGCCTTGGGAGTTGCCTTTTCCCTTCCTGAGCATGATTCTTTCAGCAGGAAAAAGGCCTGGGTTGAAGACCGCCTTGTGATTTGCTATGGAGGCTTTGCTGCAGAAACAATCGTCTATGGTGAAACTACTACAGGTACAAAAGCTGATATTAAGAGTGCAACTGAGCTGGCCCGGCACATGGTTTGTGATTGGGGAATGTCAGATGAGGTTGGACCTGTTGCCTATGGAAAAAACGATGAGCCTGTTTTTCTTGGAAAAGAAATGTTCCATGCCGACACTGTATCGGAAAAAATTTCCGGCCTGATAGATGAGACTGTAGCTTCCATCCTTGAAAAGAGTAAGGACAAGGCGGTAAAAATTCTCACCGAAAACCGGGATAAGCTGGATATATTGTCGGCTGCTTTGCTGGAAAGGGAAACTTTGGACGACGGAGATATCCGCCTTTTGTTGAATTTTCCACCACGGGAGATTACGGAGTAATTGTATTCATACAGTTCAATATGGTAAAAAGATTCCGGCATGCTCTGTGTTTTTTTTTATTTGCGTTGCAGACAGCAATGTTGTAATATTATTTTCAGGGAGCCGGAGCTTTATCTGAATGGTTTTTACTCTTGATTTTAAGGGAGATTATGTCGTGAAGTCTGTGGTAAATTTTTTTATTCTGGGGTTACTGTTTTTTTGCACACTGAATATTCATGCTGATGACACTGACAGCCGGGCTTTGGAATTCCTCAACCGGGCTATAGTTTCTCTTGGACGGGGTGAATATCAGGATGCAGTGGCCTACAGCCGCAACTGTTCTTTACTGTCTCCTGAGCTTGGGGACGGCTGGTATGGGGAGGCTCTCGCATTGATAGCCGGAAAACAGCCGGTTTACGAAATACTTGCTGCCCTGGAAAAGGCCGGTTCTTGCAACCGGTGGATTTTTTACAATAAAAATAACTGCCTTGGCCAATATTGCCGTTATCTTGCTGTTACTACTGATTATGAGACGGTTCTGGAGGTTTCAGGGAAGGTTTCTCCGGAAAATACAACTGCGGAACTTCTTCTTGCCAGGATGATGGCTTTTTATGGTCTAAACCGTGTCCAGGATGCCAGGGAGGTTTTTAAAACCAGTCTTGACAGGTTCCCCTTTGATACAAGGTTTCTGCAGGTTTTTTTTGACAGAGAGAAAGATACCGTGGTAAATTCCAGTGATGTTGGTTTTGTGAATCTTGTCGGGGAGGCTCTGGCAAAAGTTGATTTACATTCCGGGACTTTGGATTTTTCTGATGCAAAGCTTATTCTTTCTTCTGTCTATTTTCTTCCTTCCGAAGAAGAAAGAATAAGAGTTTTACGGGCCTGTTCTGCAAACGGTGTTTCGACACCGGAAGGAACTTTGGAAATGCTCCGGTACGGGGTAATTTCCGGGGAAACAGCACTTGAGGCTTTTAAAAAGTTTTCAGGAGATGGAATCAGTCTTGAGGTTTTTTTGGAAATACCTTCCCTTTTAAAACCTGGAAGGGAAATAAGTCTTTTTAATGAAATGATTTCAGGTTATTCAGGTGTAATTTTAAGGGATGATAACGGAGACGGGTATTGGGATACAAGGATAACATACAGCAAAGGGAATCCTTACAAAATAGAAAGGGATAAAAACCAGGACGGACTCAGGGACTGGATTCTTGATTGTGATGGGGGAACCCCTGTTTCGATACAAATGGAAAACAACGGTCTTACAGGTTATTATAAAAAATATCCTGTTCTGGAGAAACTTGAGGTAGGAGAAAATACATTTCTTTTAAAGCCTAATAGCTTAAAGTGGACTCCGGTATCCATTAAACCATATGCATTTGTCAGCAACATATTATTTTATGTTCCGGAGATTAATGAGTTTGCTCCGGATTTGACGGAAAATGTCCTGTATTCCCATAGTTCGGTTGTCCAACGGCCTGTCTCTGATAATCCGGGTGCCAGGGAACAAATGGAGCTTGTAAATGGAATTCCTGTGGCTTCTGTTTTTTCTGAAAACAACAAACCTTATGCCTATTGTTCCTTCAGAAACGGATTTCTTTCCTCAATGAAAATCGACATGGACAGGGACGGTTCATTTGAGGCCTATGAACTTTACGAGGCAGATTACAGTACAGGTTCTTCACAGTTAAAAACTTTTTACATAGACAAAGACCGGGACGGAAATTACGAATACCGTGAAGATTACGGAGAAACATACAGAATAAGATGGGACTTTGATGATGACGGGGTAACCGATTCTGAGTATAATGTTTACAAGGATGGCAGGGAGCAGACAATTATCAGGCATCCCGTTACCGGCGAAAACTGTGAGATAATTGCCCAAAACGGAGTTCCTCTTTCCGTGGCTTTTAATGGCACTGTGGAAAAAATTATTCCTGGTGAAGTTTCAAATTTCTTTTGGCTTGGTTTTGTGCCGGCAGATAATGAAAAAGATATTGCCTTAAAAATACAGGAAAAATATAACCTTTCCCATACCGGATTTGTTTCTGATTTAGTAAAGGTTGATGACCGGGAAATCCTGGTGGTAAAAACCGGTGAAAATTATTATGCACAAATAATCGGGGAACAAAAATGAAAAAAATCTTCCGGATAGTAGTTGTTTTGGTATTGACTGCAGGTCTTTTTTCCTGCCGTACAGTTAAGGAAACTTATTCAGAAAAGACAGCTTATTCTCCGGAACGTACATTGTCCTACAATATTGAAAATATAAATAATCTTTCAGAAACAAACCTTACCCAGGCTATTGTCCAGTCTAAGCTTTTGATGGCTGATAATCCGGATTCCGAAACTGTTCTTGCTTTGTATGAGGGGCTTGTAGGTAAACTACAAACCCGCTTTAATGGTTATTATGAAAAAAAAGATTATTTAAATGCCCTTTCAGACTATAGTTCACTTACTGTTTTGGGAGTTCCTCCTGAGAATATAACACTGGACAAGATTAATTCCGGGTTATATACGCTATGGACTCAAAAAAATTACACTTCCCTGGTTTCACTTTTTGAAAGAAAAGACAATGTTAAAGCAGAGGAAGGCAAAGCTCCTCCGTCAGAGAAGGTTTCGGAGCTTATTGAGGGAACCGTAACAATCTGGGTTGACCGTGGAATAAGATTACAACAGGGGCGTGGTGTTCCTGAAAGGGTAATTGGTTCAGGTTTTTTTATTGAAGAATCCGGGTACATAATAACGAATTATCATGTGATTTCCAGCGAAGTAGATCCTGAATATGAGGGGTTTTCCCGTATGTATATAAAGCTGAGTGAAAATGATAATTCCAGAATTCCGGCAAAGGTTATTGGCTGGGATGAGGTGCTGGACCTGGCACTTATAAAGGCTGAAATCAAGGCCCCCTATGTTTTTTCCCTCGGATCTTCTGATGACTTGGAGGTGGGGGATATAATTTATGCTATAGGCTCACCTGGGGGCCTGGAAAAAACCCTTACGTCAGGGATTGTTTCCAGTATAAACCGGCGTTTTTTGTCTATGGGAAGCATTATGCAGATTGATGCCGCAATAAACCAGGGCAATTCCGGAGGCCCTATTATCGATCAAAAGGGCCGTGTCCAGGCCGTAGTTTTTGCCGGTATTGAGAATTTTGAGGGTTTGAATTTTGCCATTCCCGTTGAATATTTAAAGCTGATTTTGCCCTATCTTTTTGAAGGAGGTGAAGTTTCACATCCTTGGATAGGGGCTTATGGTCAGAATTATCAAATTGTTGGCGATACCGGGGAAATCTCTACCGGGGCAGAGATTCTGTATACTTTGCCGGGATCCCCCTCGGATTTAGGTGGAATCACAGAACCTGTTAAAATAGTTTCATGTAATGGCAGGAAAATATATTCTCTTCAGGATTTACAGAATAATATAATAAGTTTCATGCCCGGAACAATAATAAACTTAACAGATTCAGAAGGAAAGGACTACTTTATTTCCCTGGATAAAAGACCTGATTTACCGGGAAAGGAAATTCTTGAAAAAGATGTGAATGAAAGGGCTTTTATACCCCTTTTTGGAATGAAATTAGATTATACCGGGGGAAAGCTCTGGCCCCGGTATACGATAAACTCAGTTGTCCCCGGTGGAATTGCAGACGAGAGCGGGCTTTCTGTTTTGGATCCAATCACTGTCAGAAAGGTTGATGTAGACGAAGATTCCGGGTATGTATTTATCCAGTTTGATATTAAGAAAAGGAAAGGGGGCTACATGGAAGTTGTTCTTGCCCTTGCAGCCCCACTTGACAGTCCTGATTATCTTTAGTTACTGCTGTTTAAAAAGAAAAATGTCAGGAACCCTGTACATATTGTTTGTGTTAAGTACCTTTGTTATCCTGCTTTCGCTTGTAAGTTGGATATCAAAGAAGTGGTGCACAGGCTCGTACCCTTCTGCTGTAATTCTTAATTCCATTGGGAAAAGCTTTTTTATACCGCTGGCATCAGCTTTTTCCGGTTTGGGCCAGAATGTAAATGTCCCCGGGGTATATTCAAGGATATTGTAAGGATTGTGCCATGTATTGTCTATCATTGTAACCAGATTCCCCTTTGAATACAGGCTGACCTGAATATCAAAAATCGGCTCAAATGTTGCACCGTTGAGGACCTTTCCAACGACCGCAGGAAAGTTATAGGCAGGAGTTGCGGAGTCACCTCCCTCTGATGTTTCAAAATGCGGCCTTTTTCTGGATAATATGTGTTTCATCCCTTGGATTATTTCACTGTCAATATCCACCGACAGCTGGACTTCGTTAAGACCTTCCTGTTGGGAATATGCCACACCTCTGCTGGATGCAATGTATTTAGGTGGTACTTTGTTAAGCACATAGCATATTGTGTCAGCCTGACATTGGGGGCATGAACATGAAAGCCAGTCAACCTTTGTCCTGGCCGCCTCTTCAAACAAAGCAGGAACCCTTGTTGTAATAATTTCTTCCATCAAGTTATGAAAAACCATAAAGCCTCCATTTATAAGTTTATTCTAATCTAATTTTACTTCCTGAGCAATACTGAAAAAAATTTCATCCGGAATATTGTGTCCGTTTTTTACTGCAATTCTGACCTTTCTTAAGGAATTTGTAAATTCCTTTATAATTTCTTTTGTAAAAACCGTTGAGCTTTCCGGAAAAAAGCAGCCTTCGTCTTTTACATATAAATCGGCTTCAAAAGAAATATTTTCTGGAATATCTATTATTATATCATTGTAGTTGCAGTCAAAACCTTTTGCTCTCAGTTTCAAGGCCAATTCCGTTTCCACCTTTTTCCTTTCTTCAAGGTTTTCAATTTTCAAGGGAGATAAAACTTTTTTTTCATAAACAACCGGATAAATATTTCCGGAAAACAAATCTTTTCCTATGGAAGCATATTCCTCTTTTGATTCTATTACGAAATTCTTAATTTCGTTGTCGTCCATGGAATAAAGCCGGGGGAAGGTAATTTCACCACTTGAAACAGCCTCAAAAAGAAATTTTTTCATCATGCCTGTGGCAATCCTTACTGTTTTATGCCAGTAAACCGATTTGTACATTAAATATTTTGAAAATAAGATGTTCTCCACTGACATAATGTTTTTTGACAGAATCTCTATGCCTTTTTCTTTTGAGGGCAGGAGGGAATTAAGTACATACTCTGTATCCTGTAATCCGTATGGAACACCGCAAAAAAAAGCATCTCTGTTAAGATAATCAAGTTTATCCGGATCCAGCACCCCTGAAAGAAGTTTTCTGAAGAAGAGAGTTTCTTCATCTTTTGTATTGCGTCCGGTATCAATAATTTCTGCCGTCATTTCAGGGGATGCACCGGCTTTTTTTATAAGCTGTCCAAGGGAATCGTTGAGTATCATGTCACCTGTTAATGATTCGTGGGTTTTTGTTGATAATTCCTTTAATGAATGGGTGAACGGAAAGTGTCCTATATCGTGGAGTAGGGCGGCACACAAGAAAGAGTATACTCCTGTTTCTGTTATCCACGGGCATGTATCTTTTTCCAAAAGGGAAAAAAGAAGTTTTTTTGACAGATGATACACGCCAAGGGAATGATTTTCCCTTGTGTGTACAGCACCGGGATACAGAATGTGGGTGGGCCCCAGTTGTTTTATATTCTGTAATCTACGGAATTCCTTTGACTTTACAATCTCATATATTCCGTCTGATAATGTTATGTTTCCCCAGAGTGGATCTCTTACAAATTTAGTAAATTTTTTTATACTGCGGTTCATAATCTTGTTACAATATACCATTGATTTAAAAAAAAGTCTTTTAAAATCTTCAATTTGACCAATTTGCCTCGAATTGATAGAATAATTATATCATGAGGGTTGGTTTTTTGTTTATAGTTTTGTTTCTTCTTTTTTCCTGCGGGGAGTCGGACAGTAAAATTGAATCCGCAGGTATGGAGACTTATATAAAATCCAAGATACTTAAAGATGTGGAATATGTCAGATGGATAGAACCTATTAATGATTATTCCGGTTCGGCTCCGGAATATAATTTCAACAGTGTACCCTTTGAGCTTATGTTTGATAAAAACAGGCCTGCAATTTACCCGGTTAATGAGTTTTTAGGGCTTTTGGATTTTACTGACTATGACAAGGATATCTTTAAAACAGCGGAGAGCTTTAATAGGTCTGTTTTAAACGGAAGCATAGACTATGCCCTTGTAAATGGTATGTACTCCGATTTATTCTATGCAGCATCAGATTTGATTCTGAAAGAAAAACTTACAGGGTTCGATACAGGTGTTCCCGTTTCATTACCGAACAGTCTTTTTCAGGTGGACTCGGTTTTCAAAACAGCAGAAGGTGAGGCGGTAATTCTTTCCTTGTTTATTTCAAAGGAAGATTACAAGGCGGTGGATATTACCATAGAAAAACAGGAGTCAAGATAAAACCCGATGTCAGATGAACCCTTTGTAAGTATAGAAACCCAGTTACTTTACCGGTACTTAAAAGAATCCCGCCCTCCGGTTAATCTTACTATTGGTGAAAAAAACTTTGTTCTCAACGATTACAATATGGAAGGAGGCAGGATTTTTTTTATTTCTTCCGATATAGAAAACTATTTAGCCATTACCCCTGAACATGAAATAAATGTAGTGGGAAATTTTTATTTTAACGGCCGTGGAATGAATTTTGAAACCCTTCTGATAAAAAAAAGACCACCTTACATCATCTTTCCTATGTACTTTAATAAAAATAAATCCTCTAAAAACAACAAATACAGGCTTGGGTTTCTAATTGATTTTATGGGATTTAACGGTTCTGCCGTTACAGAAAACTTTATTTTCCCAATTCTGGGCAAAATTTCTGAAGAAGAAAAGAGGAAAAGGGTTCTTTCCTCTGTACAGGCATGGATTGATAGAATAAACAGTAAGAATATTCCCATGGAAGATTATAGCACGATAAAGGTTTTTCTGTTTTATATTGACGAAAATAAGGGTATACTTGTTTTTTATGATAACTATGATAAATTTTACGGTATATCGGCAAGACCTGGGGTTCCAGGGGAGTATACATTGATTTTTAAAGGCCGTAGCATCCGTGGAAGGCTTGTTTTAAAACAAAAGGTTAAAAAGCCCCATTGTCTGGTCGTTGAATTTGAACACCATCCTTTTAATCCGGAAGACTACAGGTTTCTTTTTGAGGAATCTAAGGAAAAAAAATGCCTTGATTCAGAAATGGAGGATTTCTTTTCAGGGAAATAGAACGGGCAGGATTTTACCGGAGAAAGTTTTCCACAAAACATTGGCTTTTATGAGTCTATACAAGGCGAAACCCTCTGACATAACAAAAAACCCCGGCTTATGCACCGGGGTTCATCTTTAACCAAAATAAGGCTATTCACTGTCCACACTTATTCCGTGTCTTTTCTGCGGGAACTTTTTAAGCATTGCAACGGCATTTCTTTTATCGTTGTAAACAAAGCCACCATTCCAATATTCCAAAGCTGCAAAAAGTGCATTTCCTCCGTCGTTGTTATCACTTTTATCGGTTCTAAATGATACATAAGCTCCCAATTGCTCAAAATTCTGGTCATAGAGACACTCAAGACGCTTTCTGTTGAACTCATTCCATTTTTCCAAGTCCTTAAATCCGGGCCCCTCATCCTCTACAATTATATGGGCATGGGAAGCACTAAAGGCATACCAAACCTTAACCTTTTTGTTAAGGTCACAGTTGTTACCGTGCTTTACTGCATTCTTGATTATTTCACTGATCTGCTGTTCAAGAAGGTTGATTTCTTTAATCTCCAGAGGTGCCGATTGAACAATCAGCAGGGTAAAATACCTGATTTGTCTGAAATCAGAGGGAAACTCCTTGTATAACATGTTTGATTTGTCAAATAAGGGGCTTGAGCTGTCAGCCCGTAGTTCTTTAATTTCTGTCATTCTTTCCACCTAAAAATAAATTATCTTAGTCTTCCAGCTGCTGTATGGCCTCTTCAATACTATTGGTTATCGGGAAATATCCCATAAGTTTTGTCAACTCAATAACCTTCTTAACAGAGCCATGAACATTAGTGATAATAAGTTTAAGGTTCATCTTCTTGATTGTAGAACAGATATAAATAAGAGCACCGATTCCAGAGGAATCAATATAATCAACCTGTTCAAGATTAACAATGAAAGACTGGACATTTTTTTCCAGCATTTTCATAACCAACTCTTTCAGCTTGTAGGAGTTGTATAGATCCATTTCACCATTGACATCAATGATGTATACTTCTCCGTTTTTTCTGATTTTAAGCTCCATCTACTATAACTCCTTTTTGGTATTATTTATTTTCATCAGTAATACGGTCTGGTCGTCGTGCTGCCGCTCACTGCCACAGAATTCACGAATATCAGCCTTTATCTTGTTGGACAAGTCTTTTGCGCTTGCTCCCGAATTCCTGGAAATAAAATCGGAAAGTCTTTCCAATCCATATTGCTTTCCCTCGGAATTTAATGCTTCCAAAACTCCGTCCGTATAAAGAATGATAACATCACCTGGCTTAACTGTCAAATGTAATGTTTCATATTCTGTGCTCCGTTCTACACCGATAGGGTCTGTTTTTGTCTTTACAAGTTCAATTTTCTTTTCTTCTGCCCGCCAAATGAGCATAGGTGGGTGTCCTGCCGAAGCGTACTCGATTTCATTAGTCTCCATGTTGTAGTTTACATAAGTCAAGGAAGCATAATGGTCTACGTCTATCCGGCCTGTAATTCCCCGGTTTACCCATGTGAGTATTGTCCCTGCATCCTTTGTTGTATTTGTTACCAAATGCAGGATAGACCTTATCATAATCATTATCATTGTGGAGACTGTACCCTTTCCGGCAATATCTCCGATTGCTATACCTATTCTGTCCCGTCTTGCAGTGATTACATCATGGTAATCCCCGCAGATACCCTTGGCCGGGGTGAAAAATGCCCCGAATTCGGCCCCAGGTAAATCCAAAAGCTTTTTGGGAAGAAGTTTTTTCTGGATATCTGAAGCTATAATCATTTCCTGTTCTATATCGGAATGGTCTAACAATTCCTGGAACGAATTGAGGTTGTTTATGGAGATTCCCGCAAACTTAGATACCAGGGTGGCCAGATCAAAATCTTCTTCGGTAAAGAACGGCTTGCCGTTGAGTCTTGCAAATCCTGCCACACCTATTATCCTGTCATTTACAATGAGGGGTACAAAAATATAGCTTCCGGGAAGAAGGAATTCTTCAGGCCCGTTCTGGAAAATTTTCTCGTTTCCTACCCCGTCAGGGATAAATACGGGTTGTCCTGTGGTGGCAACTTCACCGAAAACTGTCTCGCCTAACGAAAACTGTATGTACTTAAAATTCGTGTCCACCCTGTTCTGTTTGTGGGGAACATCGGAAGGAAGTTCATAAGGTGGGGGAAAATGCCCGAAATAGGATTTTGCCGTTATCATATCCTCATAGTCGTCAATAAGGAAAACAACCCCTCCATCAGCTTCGATTTCATTAGAAACTGTAGAAATAAACAGGTCAAGAAATTTGACGACATTTATTCCGTCTGTCAGAGTGAAACATTCCTGTACCCTTGTCATCAAATCTTTCAATAAATCAAAAATTCTTGATATCTGCTGTTCGTATTCAGAAACTCCGGTGTCAGGAGCAACTTCTTCTTCCTTTTTTTCTTCCTCTTTCCTGCCCGGTTTTACTGCTATGTCGAAAAATACAAAAAGACAACTGCACGCAGGGGCAATTACGGAAAAAACAGCATTACGGGTAACAAATGATACTGTGGCACCTGCAATCAGTATTAGAAAGGATAAAAGCCTTTCCAGTGCCAGAATCGTGAATCCCCGGTTTTTTGCAACAATAGTTATAAACATTGCTATATTTGCCAGGGCAAGTATTCCCGAGACAGCTACAGCCGGTACAAATAAGTCATTAAATAATTCATTCATCGATAATTCCTTTCAATAGATGCAGTTGCACTTTATCTAATACTATCATTGAAATTTTCAGCCGTCAAGTTTTATCTTAGCGAAATTGGAGATTATTGATGGCATGGGAACCGCTGTTCTCTAAAATTGCAGAGCAGGCTGCATGCAGCACAGGGATCCTGTGTTTTGCCTGGGAAAATGTTTCTTTTTTTGGCTTCTCGCCTGACCTCGGAAAGCAACCCGGTTTTAAAACATATCTGCACGAACTCATTGGCTTCTGCCTGTTTTAAAATTTCCAGCAATGTTTGTTTTATACTGCCGATTTTAAGGGAAGGATTTTCATTACCTGTTCCGCAACACGGGGCAATAGTGCCGTCCGGATGGACATACAGCAACTGCCCGGAATTCCTGCAGTAATTTTCACGGAACCAATGTTTTGCCCTCCAGGAACGGGGGTCTTCCGGTTTATAACAGAGGGGGGTGCAGTCGGCTTTAATGTATACAGTTGTATTTTCAAGAATGACGGAACCTTCACCAGTACGGGTATTGAGAAATGTTTTTGTCTTACATCCTAAAATTTCTGCCAGTTTTCTAAAATTGTCCGTCAGGTGGTTTCCGTGCCGCTCTTCCGGTATGACACTTTGGATTTCTATAACCGTACCATCCCCCCAGATTTCAAAGGCGGTTGTACAGAACTTTCCTATCTGCTCCGGGCTTTGGTTGTGGAAACTGTCCCAGCTGATACCTATTTTACCGTCAAAACCGGTTTGGTAAAGGCTCTCCAGACTGTTTTTGAGTTGTTTTTCTGTTCCCCACCAGACTCCATTGGTCATTACACGGTCAAACATAAGACCGTGCCCAACGGCAAAGGTGGAAATTTCAAGCAGAAAATTCAGGTTTAAGAAGGGTTCCCCTCCTGAAAATCCGATTTTGCTTATTTCCGAACCTAAACAGGACTTTAAGAAATTTATTGAATCCTCCGGTGTTAAATCAATGTTTTTTCTCGTTACAAAACAGTGTTTGCATCTCAGGTTGCACCTGTCGGTAACTGCAAAAATAATTTCATCCGGTTTGAAGCCTGGGCCTTTTTTCATACAGACAATTTTAACACGGAACCCGGTTTTGGCAACAGGTAACCGCCTGTTATTTCTTTCTTTTAAAAAAAGCTTGTAAAAAAAGTTTAATGTATTCTGCCTTTGTAACACCGTATTTTTGCTTGAAATCCAAGGCTGCTTCGTTAAGGGGATACTCAAGACCGTAGATACTCTTTAAATTATCCCAGTGTTTGACAATCCAGACATAAAGGTCGGAATTTGTCCTCCCCTTAAAACTTTTTAAGACTTTATATTTTTCAATTATCTTTATTATCGGGGTATAAACTTGGTTGTACCAGGATATTATGGCTTCATGAAAGGGGATTTCTTCGGTTTTATCCTGGTTTATATAGTACTTGTGGACCAAAATATGATTGTATATAACATCGTAGCAGCCGGTATCTGTAAAATCCATATCCCAAAAGTCTGTCAAATCCCCGAATCCTGTCTCGGTGTAAAAAACCCTTTTTTCGTAGTTTATGACTTCTTTCAAAACTTCGCTTCTTGAAAGCCCGGGTTTGAGCCGGATTTCGCTGTGAAGGGATATTACTTCTGCGTCTATAAACTGAACCCCTTGGGCTCTTGCTACTGAAACCCTGTGGTTCCCGTCCCGTACAAAATACAGGCCTCCAAGCTCATACAGCTTAATCGGCGGGAGTATTACATCTGAAAGGTGGGCTTTGTCCACACTTTCCCATCTTTGCCTTAAATATTCTCCTTTAGGTAGGAATTTGTTTGTAAAATCCCTGTACCTGCCTTCGCTTCCAACGATTGAACTTACAGGAATGGATTTCATTCCCACATAAACTTCACTTTCCGGTTTTAGGAGGGCTTTTACCTCGTTAAAAGATAAAAGCCTTTCTTTATCGGGATTCATAAAACTCTGTATATCCGTCAGAATCGCCCTGTTCCTTGCCTTGTTAAAATCCTGTTCTGCCTGTCGGTTAATATAATCTTTATAGCCCATTTTTATCATCCGTCTCTATAATATATCTGCTGTACACATTTATGACCTGAGTTGATTCAAATTCCGAAACTCTAAGAGTCTGCAAATCGTACAGGTGTATGTGTCCGTGTAAAAGGTATTTTGGTTTGAATCTGTGCATAAACCACCTGAAGCATTTAAACCCCCTGTGACAGGGATCATCTTTGTCGTTTATTCCTGCCGGTGCTGCATGTGTCACAAGGATATCAAGGTATCTGCCGTACTTAAGCTTGTTTAAAATGAGGCTGGGTATAATTTTAAATATACGGAGGGTCATCTGGAATTCCGTGTACTGGTTTCTTCCGTTATTGTACCTTAAAGAACCGGAGAGGCCCGCGAGAAGAATGTTTCCTTCCTTTGCTGTTTTGAATCCCAGATAGTTTGCCCCACAGCCCGGATAAAACTGGTTTATACCGGAAGATTTCTTTCTTCCCTCTACATGGTGGTAATAGGCAAATTCATGAAGATTATGATTGCCGAATACAAAATAAACCGGTTTATTTAACGTTGACAAAATATAATCCAGATATTCCATGGGTAAATCCCCTGCACTGATGACAAAATCAACATCTTTGTACCTCTCCTTTGCATTCAGGCTGTATACAAGAGGGTCAATCTGATCAGAAACGCAGAGGATTTTCATTCCGTTTTTCCTATAACTGTACTTTTGACAGAAGGGCAGATAACTTGTCCTTACCGTAAAGTTCTATGGGGCGGTTCTCGACAAATAACTGGCAGGCACTGGTAAAATTAGAGCTGGAAAAAATCATGCCTTTTATTATGTTCTGTTTTTTCATCTCTTCCTGAAGGTCCCTTGGAACATTGTCATCAATCATGTCTGTAGTTCTGTAAAAACGGATCAATCTGGGCTGTTTCCTCATGTTTCTCCATTTTTCGCTGTCTTTTTCCATGGCTACCATTTCACAACCCCATTTTGTTTCGTACCATTTGTTGCACTGCAAATCCATTACACCTTCTATTACACCTTTTGTAAGTTTTGCAAGATTTTCCCTGTTACAGGTAAGGAATTCCTTCAAATTGTCGTCTGTCCTCAACTGCTTTCCACTGGCAAGTTTTTCTGCCACATCCCTGAACCCGGGTTTTACCGAGTGGATTTTTTCCAGTTGCTCCACAGCCTTATCAATCATCCTGTTTTTTTCATAACAGATTGAGAGAAAATATCTGGCGTAAAGGCTGTCTGTAAGTGTTTCGTCCTTAATTGTCCTGACGGCTCTTTCCAGCTCCACTATGGCTTTTTCAATGTTATTGGCCGCCATATAGCAGTTTCCCCTTTCTATAAGGGCTTTTGTTTTAAGCTCCGGAGATCTGAGGACTTTTTCAAAGGCTGACAAGGCACCGGCATAATCCTTTGTTTCTTTTAATATTTTGCCTAAATAAAAATATGGTTCCGGGTTTTCCGGATTAAATTTTATTGCCTTGTCAAATTCAGCCTTTGACTCAGCATATTGTTTGTTTCTGTAATAAACCATTCCCAACGCACTGTGTCCGTTGCCGAACCTGGGATTTACTTCCAGTGCTTTTTTGTAATAACCTGTTGCCACATCGGTTTTTCCCCTGGCCTCAAAAAGTTTTCCTGCCTGAAAGTAAAAGTCTGCATTAAAAGGTTCCAGTTTTATCAGCGTTAAATATTCTTTAAGGGCTTCTTCATCCTGGTGAAACTGGCGGTAAAGTTGGACAATGGATTTTCTGAATTCCACTTCATTTATATCTTTTCCAAAATTGGAGAGTCTGTTTACGATTTTGTATTCGGCAAGGGCCAATTCCGGTTTGTTGTCCCGGTAGTAGGCCTGCCCTAGAAGATAGTGGCCTGCACTGTTTTCCGGTTCCTTTTGGGTAAGAATTCTTGCCGCTTTAATAGCGGAAGAAACTTTTCCTGATTTCAGGTATTTTTTTATTGTTTCGGTTCTTATTGATCCACGTATATTTAATATTATTGAGGTGGTTAATAAAACCGCAACTGTGCCGATAACGATAATGAGTATTATGGTGATATCCAATGTGTACTCCTGTTGTTATAATATATATTACACCTTAGACTATAATTTTTATTGTAATATGTCAAATTCGCCGGAGGAATTATGTATTATAAACTGAAAAACAAGGGGAAAGAATTTTTTTCATTCCTGTTCGTTTTTGTTTTGGCTAACTGTATATATGTTCCTTTATATTCCCAGTCTTCCTTTAGCGAGGGGATGGATAAATTCCGGAATAACAAACCGGAGGAAGCCTTGCCTTATTTTGAGGCTGCACTGGGTGAACCTGGGACTGACAGCCGTACCTGGCTTTTTGCCGGACTTTGCTACTACCAGTTGGGGCGTTATGATGACGGAATAGCTGTATTGAGAAAGGGGCTTTCAGTTTCAGGAACAGATAAAAAGCTCTTATATTTGAATTTGGGCAATATTTATTTTTCCCAGAGCAAGAATACATTTGCAGAGGAAATGTATACCCAGGCTCTGCTTATGGATCCTAATTTTGGACCGGCACTTTTGAACAGGGCAAATACCAGGGTAAAATTAAATAAATTGGACGAAGCGGCGGCAGATTATACGGAGTATTTGAATGTGGTTCCAAATTCATCCCAAAAAACCAATATCGAGAGCCTTTTGACCTTATTGCAGCAACAGAAAGAAGCAGAGGCACAGGAAAAGGAAAGAATAGCAAAAGAAGAGGCTCTCAAACAGGAACAGATGGAAAAAGCCAGACAGGAAGAGGAAGAACGGAGGAGGAGGATTCTTCAGGCTGTGGAAGATTCTTTGAAAAGCAATGCAGGGGAAACTACCGGAATCTCAGCCGGGGCGGAAGGCGTTGTGGATTATCAGGAGGAGTCAGAACTTGAGTAGGACAGTAAACGAAAGCATAAAAAATAAGCCGGAAAACAGCGGAAAGGCCGCGGCAGGAAAGGGTGCCGGGGCCGGTGCAAAAAAGGCATCTTCCGGTGCTGAACCTGCCGTAAAAGCCGGAAAGGCCGGGACAAGGGCTAAAAAATCAGTAACTCCGGAAGAAGCCGGAACAACCGGAAAAAAGACCCGCAGTACCACAAAGGCTGCTGCAAAGGAAAAAACCATCCTTTCCTCCGGGGAAGCAAAATCTCCCAGGAAAAGGGCTTCTGCCGGGACTGAAATGACAGAAATTGTGGAAAAGAAGGCCCCGGCCAAGGCAGAAAAAAATATTGAAAAGGAAAGTTCCGGCGGAAAGGCCGCGGCAAGAAAGGGTGCCGGGGCCGGTGCAAAAAAGGCATCTTCCGGTGCTGAACCTGCCGTAAAATCCGGAAAGGCCGGGACAAGGGCTAAAAAAACAGTACCCCCGGAAGAAGCCGGAACAACCGGAAAAAAGGCCCGCAGTACCACAAAAACATCCGCAAAGGAAAAAAACACCCTTTCCTCCGGGGAAGCAAAATCTCCAGTGAGGAAACGATCTGTTAAGAGTTTAGAAACAGAAGTGTCCTTGGCCGGGAGTGGGGAAAGTGCCCTAATTCCTGATGTACCTCCGGCAGGGAAAAGTAATGTTCAAAACCAGGAGGAAAGTGATTCCGAAAATAAGAAAAACGGGACAGACGAGGAAACCGAATCCAAGGAAGCAAAAAAGGGAAAAACATCTTCCAGAGGGGTGAGAAAATTCAAGTCTATCTTTGATTCTGATACAAAACCTCTTGTTTCTTCAGGGTCTGTAATCGTAGATTCAATGGATTTGATAGGAAAAAATGCTGTAGATTCCGTTTCTCCGGGAGGGGAAAATATTTCAGGATTACAGGATGTTTCCGGAAAAACAGTGTTGGGTAAGGGAAAAATCAAATCTGAAAATATAAAGTCAGGTGAACCTTCTTTAAAAAATGATAAAGGGCATCTGAAAGACAGGGGAGGGCAGGAAGCTGCTCAGAAACCGGATTTCCGGACATTTTCCCCTGTTAAAAAGGGTACAAGTGAAAAGCCGTTTGGTCTTTCGGAAACCGGGGAGGGACAATCTGCAGCACAGTATGCCGGGCAGTCTGGAAAAACCGGGCCTGCAGGTTTCTATGTGCCCACGGAAAGGGCTTTTGAAAGGGAAAAAATCCTGGCAGAAGCTTACGGTGGATTCAATGCGGATTCCGGAAAAGGAGGTTTATACATGGACAAAAACGGGCAGGAATCAAAAAAGAAAAAAAGAGTTCTGTTAATAATATTATTAACTATTTTGGCCTTGCTGTTGGTTGGTGGCGGAGGATTCTATGCTGCCATGAAAATTTCAGGAAAAATTCAAAACATTGATTCTCCCGGTGAAACCGATAGTGTTCAGGCCCGGAAAAATACACTTTCCCTAGTAAAGATGTATCTTGAAAAAGGTGAATACGACAGGGCTCTGGATTTACTGGACAAATATATTGTCGAAAACGGTACGGATGACGAAGTTTCTGCTTTGATGGACGAAATTCTTGCCCTTAAAGACACACAAAAAGATTCTTCTGATTTTGAAAAGCAACTCCAGGATGTATTGAATAAACTCGGAATTTCCATTGATGCCCTTAATTCCGGAAACATGGCTTCGGCTAAGGAATTGGCAGAAGCGGCAAGGAGGGAAGCGGAGCTTAGAAAACAGCTTTCGGAAACCCAGGCTGCACAAAAAGAGCTTCAGGATACGCAGAAAGAATTGGAACGGCTTACAAAGGAACAGGCTGCACGGGAAGAACAGGAGGCACTGGAAGCTGAAAAGAAAAAGGAAGAAGAAGAGCAGCGTAAGGCTCAGGAGGCTTTGGAAGCTGAAAAAAAACGGCAGGAAGAAGAAGCAATTGCCAGGGCCAATAAGGCTCTTCAGGAACAAATGAACAGGGTAAATGATGAAATTTCCCAAGGAAAAAAGACGATGAAAGAGGGGAATATTCCTTTGGCAAAAGAGCATTTCACCAAAGCCGAAGAAATACTTCCGGAAAGTGAAAAGAAATTTTCAGCTTCAAAATTGAACGAAATAGCCGAGGCTTTTTACGAAGATTTCAGCACCAATCCTGATACAGCTGAAAAAGACCAGAGCCTCAAAGATGCCATGAGCTATGCTGTAAAATCCTCTGACATGGATTCCTCCTTGGCAGATCCCCATTATACGCTGGGGCGTATTTACTCTGATTTAAAGCAGTGGGACAGTGCTTCTTCTGAATTAAAGGAAGCTGCCAGGCTGGATCCCAATAACTACCTTTATGCTTACGAACTTGGAAAGGCCTATTACAGTGCCAGGAAATATTCCGAAGCCCGTCAGGCTTTTGAAACCTGTGTTTCTTTAAACAAGGATTATGCACCGGCCCAGTACAATCTTGGAATTACCTATAAAACTTTGGGCAGGACAGATGATGCCCTTAAAGCTTTTAACCGGACTATAGAAATTAAGCCGGATCATGCAAAGGCATATCTTGAGATAGCCAGGGCAATGGATAAGAAAAATAATTCCTCGGAAGCGATAACAAATTATAATAAATGTCTTCAATACGAAAGTGACAATATTGCGGCTAAAAGAGAACTGGGGGCCGTTTATTCAAAAACCGGTAAATATGTCCTTGCCGAAGAATCTTTTGCTTCTTCTTTGGCCCAGGAACCTGATGATGCCCTGACAAATTACAACATGGCAGTTGTAAAACTTGCCTTGGGAAAAGATGAAGAGGCTGTTTCTTATTCAAAAAAAGCCGTGGATTTAAAATCCGGGGAAGCCCTGTATCAGTATAATTATGGTGTTGCCCTTGAAAATACAGGGCGAATTGATGATGCCATTGCCGCTTATGAGGCTGCCATTTCTTTAAATCCAAAGTACAGCAACCCGCTGGTAAATCTGGGAAGAATATACCTTGACGAAGGAATGACTGATACGGCTCTGGATTATCTTTTACTTGCTTATGGATTGGACCCCGACACATATGAAGTAAATAACAATTTGGGTAATGCCTACACAAAGAAACAACTTTATGACAAGGCTGTGGAGCATTATAAAAAAGCTGTTTCAGCAGCCCCCAGAGATTCTGTTGTCAGGACTAATCTTGCAAGGGCATATGTCAGTGCCGGTCAGTTGGAAAATGCCAGGTCTGTGTACCAGGAAGTTATAAAACTGGATGATAAGGCTTGGGATGCTTACTTTGAAGGAGGGCAGACCTGCATAAGTTTAAATGATTCCGCAGGGGCAAAGGCCTTTCTGGAGGCTCTTTTAAGCAAAAACCCTTCTTACTCCAAAGCTCCCCAGGCACAGACTATGCTGGACGGAATTTCCGGCTGATTTTCAGTTTGTTTTCTGTTAACTCCGGTATATCCGGAGTTAACAAACTTTACCCGGTTGCAGAATCTATTTTCCTGTTCTGGTTATTTGAGGCGGATATCAAAAAGTTTTCCCGGAACGGGGCCCGGGGTATAATATGTTTTTCCAACAATGCAGTAAGTAAAAGTGGTTTTTATTCCATTTTACGGGTTATTATGTGCAAATTACCGTATATAACCGTATATATATGGGGTTTACCTACATAATTTTTCAAAACTGTTGAACCCCCTCTGTCTTCGTGATAAAATATCTGGAGTCAGATTTTCCGTTTTTCCTGTTATCCTTATATTTTGAGGATTCTTTTATCTGTAAAATGGCAGATGTGTTTTCCCTGCCCGGGGCAGAACCGGCATAGCCTTAAAACGGAAAAATATCGTTTGTCACGGAGAGAACCGGGCAGAACCCTTGCTGCCTTTTCCGGGATTTTTTTGTTTTCAGTTCCTTGATTTTCAGGGGCTGGAAAGTCGCTTTTAAATCAATTATTACAAGGAGTCTTAATGGAAAAAGAAAAGAAAGAGATTGAACTTTTGAAAAATTACAGTAAGATGGCTTCCGAAGCAGGTGTTATTGCTCCGGAACTTTATACAAAATACGAAGTCAAACGTGGATTGCGGGATATAAGTGGAAAGGGTGTTCTTGCAGGCCTTACAGAGATTTCGGAAATTTTGTCCTATACCCTTCAGGACAGTGATTTAATTCCCTGTGAAGGAAGGCTTTTTTACCGGGGAATCGATATTCACGATATAGTTAACGGATATTTAAAAGATAACCGTTTCGGTTTTGAAGAAACTGCTTTTCTTTTGATGTTCGGGCATTTGCCGACTCAAACAGAGTATAATGATTTCAGGGAGTATCTTTCTTCCTTTTATTCCTTGCCTGATGATTTTGTCCGTGACACGATAATGAATTCCCCCAGCAAAAATCTTATGAATTCACTGGCCTCCAGTGTGTTGTTTTTGTACACATATGACGACAAGGCCGACGATACATCCATTGAAAATGTAATCCGCCAATCGGTAAGTCTTATTGCCAGATTCCCGGTTCTTTCAGTTTACGGCTTTCAGTCATTTGATTATTATTTCAACAATAAAAGCCTTTTTATTCATCCACCTCTTAAAGAGCTTTCAATTGCGGAAAATATTCTTCATATGTTGCGGCCGGATTCCAAATATACCAGGCTTGAGTCAGAACTTTTGGATCTTGCCCTCGTGCTTCATGCAGAACACGGCGGTGGAAACAACTCGACTTTTACAAACCATGTTGTAACATCATCAGGAACCGACACTTATTCTGCCGTGGTGGCTTCCCTGGCTTCTTTAAAAGGTCCCCGTCACGGAGGGGCAAATATTAAGGTTGTGGAAATGTTTGACCATATGAAGACCTTTGTTTCGGATTGGACAGACGACGAAGAAATATCCGTATACCTTACAAAACTTTTGAATAAAGAACTTTTCGATAAATCCGGGTTGATTTACGGAATGGGCCATGCTGTTTATTCATTATCCGACCCAAGGGCCTGTATTTTCCGGGATTATGTAAAACAGCTTGCGGAAGAAAAAAATCTCACAAAGGAATTCGATTTATATTCAAAGGTGGAAGAACTTGCTCCAAAGGTTATTGCCAAAGAAAGAAAAATCTATAAAGGGGTTAGTGCCAATGTGGATTTTTATTCCGGCTTTGTTTACAGGATGCTGGGGCTTCCCGATGAGCTTTTTACACCTCTTTTTGCCATTGCCAGGATTGCAGGCTGGAGTGCCCACCGGATAGAAGAGTTGGTCAACAACGGAAAGATTATCCGCCCTGCCTATAAGTCAATTTCAGGACACAGGGAATATGTTCCCATGGACAAGCGCTGATGCTGGGATACCGCCACGGTTTTCATGCCGGAAATTTTGCCGATGTTGTAAAACATTCGGTACTTGTTATGGAACTGGGGCGTTTTGTCTTAAAGGATACCCCCTTTCTCTACTTTGATACCCATGGAGGAAGGGGGATTTATGACTTGAATTCGGAATGGGCTGAAACCGGAGAAGCTGAAAGGGGGATAAAAAGGCTGTTGTCCCTGAGTTTTTCAGGGGATTCTTCCGGGATTCCGGATTCCTGCAAATTCTACCTGGATATTGTAAAAAAAACCTGGGGGTCCGGTTCTGTTTATCCCGGTTCCCCCCTTATAGCCTCTTATTTTATCAGGGAGCAGGATTACGGGGTTATTTCAGAGCTTCATCCCAAGGACTTTAAAGCTCTTGAAAATCTCTTCCGGCATTCAAGAAATATACATCTTCATTTTAAAGACGGCTTTGAAAGGTGCCGGAGCCTTCTTCCTCCCCGGGGAAATATGCCTAAAAGGGGGCTGTTGTTGCTGGATCCCAGTTACGAGTTGCCGGAGGATTATTCCCTGGTACAGGAGGCTGTAAAGAGAAATATAAAAACATGGACAGCCGGTACCATTCTTTTGTGGTATCCCCTTATAGAAAGGCGTGCCGGTCTTATTGAAAACCTGAAATCAGGAATTGCTGACTTTGCCGGAAAAGAAAATGTTGAATGGCTTGTTTGCGAGCTTGCTGTCCGTAAACCCGGTTTAACAGAAAGGGATGGTCACCAGACCTCCCTGTACGGAACCGGTATGATTATTGTGCGCCCTGGCTGGAAAACCAGGGATAAACTGGAAGAACTTCTGCCTTTCTATCAGAAAATCTTTGCAGAAGATGACTGTTCTTATTTTAAGATTGAATCCTCCGGTAGTCTGTAAAACGGAAATCCGGCAGTTTCCTTTTTTTCTGCCGGAAAAAAAGTTTGCAAAAATTTTCTTACAATAAGTAAACCCGATTCTTTGTTTTTTTGATACCCTTTGATTTTTTACCTGAATCCTGTTACAATTCACCCTATGTCGTACATAAAGTCCCTTTTTAATAAAAACTTTTTGGAATATGCAAGCTATGTAATCAGAGACCGGGCCATCCCCCAACTGGAGGACGGTTTAAAGCCTGTCCAGCGGAGAATCCTTCATACATTGTTTGAAATGGATGACGGTAAGTTTCACAAGGTGAACAATGTTGTTGGTCAGTGCATGAAATACCATCCCCACGGAGATGCTTCTGTAGGCGGTGCCTTGGTAGTTCTTGCGAATAAAAGCAGTTT
The DNA here is from genome assembly GCA_017694795.1 of Candidatus Gallitreponema excrementavium. Taxonomy (GTDB): domain Bacteria; phylum Spirochaetota; class Spirochaetia; order Treponematales; family Treponemataceae; genus Gallitreponema; species Gallitreponema excrementavium. Next base: position 77,124 of record JADIMM010000080.1, on the reverse strand, counting down.
TATCGACAAGCAGGGAAATTACGGAAACCTGTTGACCGGGGACGGGGCTGCGGCTTCCAGGTATATTGAGTGCCGTATTGCCCCCTTTGCAAAGGATGTTTTTTACAATCCGGATATTACGGAATATGTGCCTTCCTACGACGGAAGAAACAAGGAGCCTGTGGTTTTCCGTTCAAAGCTTCCGGTGGTGCTGATAATCGGGGCAGAAGGAATTGCCGTCGGTATGTCCACAAAAATCCTTCCCCACAATATCCGGGAAGTTATCGAAGCCGAAAAGGCTTATCTCAACGGTGAAAAAATAAAACTCTATCCTGATTTTCCTACCGGCGGGGAAATCGATGTTTCAGAATACAACGACGGTAACGGAAAGGTGCTTGTAAGGGCAAAACTGGATATTTCCGATCCCAAAAAAATAGTTATAAGGGAAATCCCTTTCGGATGCACAACAGAGAGCATTATTCAGTCAGTGGAAAATGCCGTTAAACAGGGACGGATTAAAAGTGCAGAGATAAATGACTTTACCACCTCAAAGGCGGAAATAGAAATTAAGCTCCAGCGGGGGGTATATGCCCAGGATGTGGTGGATTCCCTTTATGCCTTTACAGAATGCGAGCAGTCCATTTCCTGCAACCTTCTTGTTATCAAGGACAACCTTCCTGTGGTGATGACTGTTTCCGAAGTCATTGCCCACCAGGCAAAGCAGCTTGTGGGAATTTTTAAGGATGAGCTTGAACTGGAGCTTAAACGCCTTTTTGAGAGACTTCATTTAAGGACTTTGGAAAGAATCTTTATAGAAGAGCGTATTTATAAAAAAATAGAAACAATGAAAACCGCAGAGGGGGTTATAAAGGCGGTAATTTCGGGGTTTGAGCCTTTCAAGAGCGAAATAATCCGTGAAATTACCACCGAGGATGTGGACCACCTTTTAAAAATCCCTATACGCAGGATTTCTCTATACGACATAAACAAAAACCGCCAGGAAGTTTCCGAAATAAACGCCAGAATGAAGGAAGTAAGGCACCATCTAAAGCATCTAAAGGAATACGCCCTGGCTTATCTGGACGGGATTTTGGAGAAACTGGAACCGGAGCAAAAAATACGCCACACCAGGATTGCAAAATTCGGAAAAATTGATGTAAAGGATGCGGTAAAACGGGATGTTCCACTCCGTTATGATGAAAATACCGGATATTTGGGAACCTCTGTTTCCACCGGAAAAGAAATTCTTTCCGTTTCCCCCTATGACAGGATTCTTGTAATGCGTGGTTCCGGGGTATATACGGTTCTGGATGTTCCTGACAAGCTGTTTGTGGATAAAAAACTTGGTTACTGCAATTTTTCCGACAAGGAAACCCTTTCAAAGGTTCTGTTTACCATAGTGTTTAAGGACGGAAAAACCGGATTCCCCTATATCAAACGCTGCAGGATTGAGCAGTTTATTATGAACCGGGATTATCAGATTGTGCCCGAAGGCGGCGAGGTGCTTTTAATAACAACCAAAGAAAAAGGTTTAATCACCCTGCATTACGAGCCAAAGGCAAGAACCAAAATTCAGGAAGAAAACTTTAAAATCCAGGATTACGAAGAAAAGGGGCTTAAAACCCTGGGTATAAAACTTTCCGGGCGGGTGGCTTTGTCTGCAGAAATGTCCCCGGCCGTTGGAAAAACCGCAAAAGAAGGTTCTGCCAAAGCCGGAACTGTGAAAGGCAGTTCTGCCGTAAAAACCGCCGGAACAGCCTCAAAATCAGTTTCCGGGGAAAAAGCTGCCCCCTCAACCAGCCCTGCCGGAAAATCCGGGGCTGGTGAAAAACCGGCCGTGAAAACCTTGGTAAAAAAGCAAACTTCCCAAATTTCTGATAAGAAGGAACTGCCGGCAAAAACAGGGGTAAAACCTCTGTCCGGGGAGAAAATTCCGGCTGGAAAAGTGGCTTCCGGGGATAAGAATACCGGATCCAAGGCTAAAAAAAGTACAGGCTCCAAAAAATCTCCGGAGCCGGGTAAAAAATAAGGCTGTGCACCGGGCTTGTAATATCCGGTTTTTTTCCCAGGGCAGTGTCCTGGTGTTTCCTTAGGAAAAGTGTTCCGGGGGGTTAATTTGTTTCCGGGATGGAAAAACCAAAGTCCTGGTTAAGAACGGTTTTTATTCCTTCTTTTCCAAGGCAGATTGCCCCTTGGAGAAAGGGCCTCCCGATAAGCACCCTGGAAGCACCTAAGGCGGAGGCCTTTAGAAGGTGTTCTTTTGTCCTCAGTCCGCCGTCTACCCATACCTGTATACCTGCTTCCAGTAGTTTTCCTGCAAAATCTGAAAGAATATATGCCGTCCCTTTTTCCGGGGCGGAAACCCTTCCCCCATGGTTGGAGACCACGGCCGCAAAAGGTTTAAGCTCAAGAATCATATTTAAAGTCTCCTGGTCGGCAACCCCTTTAATAACAAAGGGAATTTCCGGTGGCAGAAAGGACTTTATCTCTTTTAGTTTGGAAAGGTTCTTTTTTTCCATTGCCGCAGGCATGGAGGATGAGTTTTTCATTGTCTTTATTTCCCATGCGTCGATGTCTATACCTATGCACTCCGCTATGGAAAGGGATTTTCCGATTCTCTTTTTTAATTCATGGTTTTCATAGGGTTTTATAAAAACGGCAGCTTTTTTACCCAGGGTCTTAAGAGCCTCTATCCCGTATTCCAGTTTATAGTCAGGTTCCCCGTCCCCGATGGAAAGTTTAATCCCGGCATTTGCGGCACTTTCTACCAGTGTAAAATATCCCTGCTTTTCATCTTTAAGTCCGGCGTTCTGGACCATTCCCGTCATGGGAGCCAGGGCAATTTCCGGAAGCCCTGCATTTACAATATCCTGTTCCGGAATCTGTATTTCTTCCCAAGAGGAATAATTTAAAATAAAGTTTCTGTTGCTGTTTATTCCCCCCCAGCCGGGAAGCTGGTTTATACAAACTGTTCCGTCACAGGTTTTGCAGCCTGAACAAAGGTAAGAGGTTTTTTCCGGTAATAAGTCTTTCCACATGAGGAAAGAATATTCCAAAGCGGAAAAAAACTCAATAAAGCATTTATACCGAGGTAAATATTAGGTCGCAAAAAAAATAATGATTTGTTATAATTTTTTTATGAATATACCGGATTCCTATCATGTTGCAGAGTTGGTAATAAAAAAATCCCGTTTCATAGGGGAGGTTTTTGTCCTGGATTTTCCTGATCCCAAAAGTATCCAGAAAACAGCCCGGGACTTTTTAAAAAGACAGAAGGAAAAATATTTTGATGCAACCCATGTGGTTCACGGTTTTATTGCCGGGGATTCCGGGTCTTACATGGGGTGTTCTGATGACGGGGAGCCTTCTGGAACGGCAGGTAAGCCGGTACTGGATATTTTGAAAGGTTCCGGTTATACGAATATTTTTCTGACCGTAACCAGGTATTTTGGCGGTGTATTGCTTGGAACCGGGGGGCTGGTAAAGGCTTACGGGGATACGGCTAAGGCAGTTTTATCGGCGGTAAAGCCTGTTCCCTTGATTAGATGGGCCGAATATTCTCTTTCCTGTCCCTACTGTTTTTACGAGGGTATAAAAAAAATCCTAACTGAAAACGGGGCTGTAATCAAAAATGAGGAATTTTCCCAGGATATTACCATGGAATACCGGATTCCTTTTACTGCCGGAGCAGCAGCTGCCGGTTTAATAAAAGATTTTTCAGGCGGGAAGGTTGTTCCGGTTTTAAAAAATTGATTTAAAATTCCGTCTGCGGAAGACTTAAAAACATAATTCTATTACCTTTTATGGGAGAATAAAAAGTCTCTGGTTCTGGTTTGTGTTAAAAATAGAAAGCCGTATTCAAAGTTTTTATTTTCAGAAAAAAAATCCTGTGTTATCATATTAGAAATATTGGATTAAACCGTAAAACAAGCGGTGAATAAATAATTCTTGAGAGGTTTAAAATGAATCAGTCTTGTAAAGTTTCCGCATTTCTTGCAAAACATGGTGTTACAGCTGCGGGCGGTTCAATTGATGTGCTTACCCGGGCAATGCTGGCTGATATGGAGTCAGGTTTGGAAAAAGATCCTTCCGGCCTTCCCTTGGAAAAGGCAGGAATGGAGCCAAGTCTGGAAATGATACCCACTTGGACAAAACTTCCTGATTCTGTACCACAGAATGAGCCGGTGATTGTCATAGATGCGGGGGGGACAAATTTCCGTTCATGCCTCGTAAAATTTGATTCAAAGGGTAATCCTGAAATTACAAATCTTGAAAAATGCGGTATGCCTGGGATTAAAAAAGAGCTTTCCAAGGAAGAATTCTTTGATGCCATTGCAGAAAACCTTGACCATTTGAAAAATATGAGCAGCCGTATAGGGTTCTGTTTTTCCTATGCCATGAAAATTACCAAGGACGGGGATGGACAGGTAATTTCTTTTTCAAAAGAGATTAAGGCAAAAGAAGTTATTGGTTCTTTGGTTGGAAAGAGTCTTTCTGATGCTTTGGTTAAACGGGGCTGGAACAGGCCTGAAAAAATTATTCTCTTAAATGATACGGCAGCCGCTCTTCTTGCAGGGGCTTCTACAGCTGTGGATGGAAGGGATTATTCTTCTTACATCGGATTTATCCTTGGAACCGGAATGAACGCTGCCTACATGGAAAGGACAATACCCAAGGTATCTGTGGAAAATGACAGTCCCCAGATTGTTGTTTGTGAATCCGGCAAATTCAATAAATTACCAAGGTGCAGTTTTGATGTGGAAATAGACAGCAAAACAAATACCCCCGGACTTTATGTTTTTGAAAAAATGTGTTCCGGTGCTTATCTCGGACCTGTAAGTTCCCTTGCCCTTAAAACCGCCGCAAAGGAAGGTCTGTTTTCAGAAAAAACCGCACAGGAAATATTGGCATTGGAAGATTTCGGACTTATCGATATGGATAAATTCCTACATGGACCGAAAGATTCCGGAACCCTTTTGGGAAGAATTGCCAATTCAGGAACTGATTCTGACATGGATACTATGTACAGGATTCTGGATGCCTTTGTAGACCGCTCTGCAAGGCTTGCCGCTGCAAATCTTTCTGCTGCTGTTATTAAATCCGGGGAAGGACACAGTCCCTCCCGCCCTGTTTGTATTCTTTGCGAGGGGACAACTTTCCTCAAGACCCATAACCTTCAGAAAAGGGTGGAAGCCTACCTCCACACATATCTGACTATGGAAAAAGGGCTTTACTGGAATATTGTTTCAATGGACAACGCCATTACCCTTGGAGCAGCAGTAGCTGGTTTGACTTAAGCCGGTACTTATTTGACCGGGATTCAGGGCTGGCTGTACAAAGAAAAATAAAGTATAAAGTTGTACAGCCCGTGGCTTAAAATACAGGGGAAAAGGCTTTTTGACATTTTAAGGCAAATCCTGAGGATTGTACCGCAAACCAGGGCATTTAGAACAGGCAGAATTCCCCCCTGATAGTGGGCAAGAGCAAAGATAAGAACAGAAAGAATTTCTCCCGGAAGATTCCATTCCGCTTCCTGGGGGGCTTTCCGGGATATTTTTTCTCCAATAAAAGATTCTTCTCTTTTAATCCGTTTTATCCGGGAGAAAAACTTGTTCAGTGATTCCGGAAGATAAAGCCTGTAAAGTACTTCTTCGGAGGCTGCGTAAAAAATTACAGGAACGAAAAAAGCAAACAGGGTAGTTACAGGGATTTTTCCAGGTTCTATTTCTGTTTCCCCTCCAAAAAAGCTTCCTACGTATTCAAAAACAAGACCTGACAATAGCAGTATGGCAAGACAGGAAAACGTAAATATGCAGTTCTTATAAAAAGTTTTTCCCGGAAATTTACGGGATATTACATTGTGTGGATTTTCATCTTGCATCTGTAATGTTTTGCCTGCGTCCGTTTTTTTCCCGTAGTCAGTAAAAAATACCAGGGGAAGAATCAGCCTTGCCAGATTATAAACAAGGTTTACAGGGTTTGCCAGGGTGTAGATATTTACTGTAATTTTAGGAAACATCTCGAATCTTTTAATAAAAAAGAAATTCGGCAGGATAAAACATCCGAAAATTATACAAAATTCAAAAAAAATCTTCTTCCGGTTTGCAAATTTTCTCATCGCATTATACTATATACTATCATGTTGTATTTGGTAATACCTGTTTTTTTGATAGTCGGCTTAACAGCTTTTTTAATGTCTCCAAAGGGGCATTTAGTCCTGGAAGTTTTTAAATTCTATGTTCTCGGTAAGGACTCCGGTTTTTCCTTCAGGGAAATCCATTTGTTGTGGTCGGTTTCAAAAGTTGCTGAGCTTGAAAATCCTTCGGCCCTATTCTGGTCGTTGACGGCCTTTGACAAGAGTATTGCAGCAATACTCCGGAAGTTTGAAGAAAAGGGGATAAAGGATTCGGTAAAAAACCAGGATTTTTTAAGCCGGCTCTATGCCTACAGGACAAAAATTGAGTTTGATTCGCCAAAATACAAAAGAGGGCTTACTTCAACCCGTGAAATCGAGCAGGGGCAGCTTATGTGTATCCTGGTAAAGGGAATGGGTGTTTATAATACAAAGGTCATACAGAATTCTTACCAGGGAATATTTGCCGAATTTCCTGTGGCCACATCTGCAAACGCTGCAAATCCTGACTGGAACGGGGTTATTGTCAGTGTTTATTTTTGGAGAAGGGATGATGCAGGGTATGTTTTTGATACTGTTGTATCCGGGCAGTCTTTTGTTAAATCAAAACCTGCGGTTTGCATTAAGCATTCCCCGGAACTTGTCCGTTCCCAAAAGCGCCGTTCTATCCGGGTTCAGTGTTCAATTCCGGCAGTACTTTACATCTTAAAGTCCGGTACTGACGGAAAGGATGAGATACCTGCCCACGAAGGCTTTTCCTGCCTTTTGGAAGACTTGTCGGAAGACGGGGCTGCAATTCTTGTAGGGGGAAAGGGAACAAAAGGACTTAGGGTAAGACTGGAATTCGATATAGGTGAAAATCCCATCATTATGGTAGGGGAAATAAAGGGTGTGGATTCCATTCCAAAAAAACAGCAATCCAGGCTACATTTTGAATGTAAAAACCTTGCCCCGTGGATGAGGAATACGATTCTCTCCTATGTCTACAATGTAATGCCGGAGGGGGAACGGGAAGTATTTGATGCAATCCGCTTGTCGGAAGAACAGAGTATTACAGACGTAGAAGTATCAGAGAACGGAAGGGGGGAAGAATCTCCTGTGGAGAATCCCCCGGAAAAAGAAGAAGGAATTAAGGATTCCCGTGGGAATGTGGTTCTTCCGGAGGAAATAATTCCGGAAAATAATCAGGAAAATTCCGAAAAAAACCTGCAAAATGAAGGTTTTTGATTAATATATAATATATGTATATTTGGAGTAGAAAATGAGACGGGGTTTAATTACTTTTTTGATTTTATTTATGTATATTTCAATTTTCGCCCAGGAGGATTCTGTAGTTCTTTCCTACAGGAGGAATTTCATCAGGGCGAGTCTCATAACAAAGATAGAGCTTATCCAGGATGCGGGTAAAATCCAGGAGAGGGATATGTCCCCCCTGTATGCAGAGGCCCTTGATTTTGTTTTGTCCTATGCCCCGGTTTTAGGTGAAGATTCAAATCTTGAAAAACTTGCTTTGACAGTGTCGGGTTTTCTCGGAGTTAACGGTTCCTCCCCGGAATTATTCGAGCCTTCCTGGAAGCTGTTTGAAGTTTATGGTTCTTCAGAGATAAAAACCAATATTTTGAAAGCAATTCCTTTCCTTGTCGATGAGAATAACCGGAATTTAGCAGTGGAGAATATAAATAACTATTTGGCACAGCAAATTGACAGGCAGAGCCAGGGAATGGTTTTTGACAAAAATGTTGTCTCGGAAGCAGTTTCAGCCCTTGGTATTCTTTCTGATTCTTCTTCTTTTGATGTTTTGTATAAGGGTGTTATGACTTTTTCTGATAATGAGCTTATTCTTCTTTGCTTTGACTCCCTTGCAAATCTGGAAGGATTGGTACGTGAAAATATTTCCAGAATGCTTTCTATGGGAAGTTATCAGGATAAATTAAAGGTTTTCAGGATGGCAGTTTCTTCTTCCTATGTTGATGACATAACAAGGGGAGAGCTGGCAGAAGAAGCCCTTGAGGCCGCCCTCAATGCCGACAAGGATAATGAAGACCAGTCAGCCTTGGAACTCAGATACGAGGCGGTGAGTGTAATAACAGATGTTAAGTGGGTCAAGGCGTCACCTTTAGCCATAAAGCATTTTTATCTTGCCCAAGACGACTACCGCCGTGGAAATGCAACCATATCCATGTTTGTTGATTCCATCAAATGTCTTGGAGTTATGGGAACAGCTGAGGCTGCCCAAAGTTTGTCCATATATCTTGGTCTGCTTAACTCTGAAATGGAGCAGACAAAAAATTATAACGAGCAGGTTCTGCTTGCAATAATCAAGTCCTTGGGAGACCTTGGTGACAAATCTGCCTTTGACTATCTCTTGTATGTAAGCTATCTCGACTATCCTGAATCTATTAAGGTCGCTTCCAGGGATGCCCTGGAGCGGTTAAAGTGGTAAAATCTTTTTCGCCTTTTTGTGTTTGTGCCTTAGGTTGTTTTCTGGGGAGGTATTTTTTCTTTTGGCTGGAGAAACCTGGATACCTGTTTTTGGCAGGAATTCTGGTTTTGTTTTTTTCTTTCCTCAGTTCTTGGTTTCTTATTCTTGGTCTTAGGGATAAGTTGCCGGAAAATTTTGAACAATACAGGCTTGTCTTGTTTTTTTTTATTGCAGGTCTTTTAACCGGGGTATCAGCCTTTTATTCCCAATCCCGGAAATTCAGTTTGCCGGCTACAGCCATGAATACAAAAGCCGGGTTTGTTTTTGAACTGAAATCCGATTTAAAGCCTTATGGAGACAGTTTTTATTCATGTGACGGTTGTTTGGCGGAATTATCTTTTTCCGGAATAAAACAAAAAAAGACCGGGAGTATCACAGCTCTGATTCCCAGGGAAATTGTAAAATCCCCGAACCATAAATACCGGGAAGTTATAGCTTCCGGGGCAGTTCTATCAGGCACAGGTACTGTTTTTGAAAACAAAACAGGCATGCTGTTTCTTAAATTCAACCGGATAGAAAAAAAAGAATGGAAAAATTCTTTTAAAAAATTCAGGGGAATTATCAGATTCCGCCTTATGGAAAAAATTGAATCAAAAGGAAATGCCGGTGGACTGTTGTATGCCCTTTTAACTTCTTCCAAAGAATTCCTCCCGGAAAGTTTTTCCCAATATTTTACAAAATCAGGCTGTGCCCATGTTCTGGCTCTTTCCGGAATGCATTTGTCAATTATCTGCTCTTTGGGTATTTTTCTCTGGAAAGGACTTATGGGCAAAAAATGGGCTTTTTTGTTTGGTTTTGCAGCTTCCCTGTGCTTTTATATTTTTGCAGGCGGTTCCCCGTCTTTAAAAAGGGCAATAATAATGGTTTTCATTGCTGGCATCGTAAAATGGGCAGGAATCAGAATACCTTTGATTTCTGTTCTTTCAATAAGTTTTGTCTTTCATACATGGTTTTTCCCGGAAGAAAGCGGGACTGTTTCTTTTATTTTGTCTTACGGGGGGCTTCTAGGAATTATTTTGTTTGCTGATTCCATAAAATGGTTTCTTGAGCCCTACATTCCTTCCGGAATTGCATCTTCTTTCAGCGCTTCTTTGGGGGCAGTTCTTATGACGACCGGCGTTTCTGCATTATTTTTTGGTGAATTTTACCTTGCAGGGGTTATCGCTTCTATTCCGGTTTGCATCCTGGTTTTAATATTTCTATATGCAGGTGGTTTGACTCTGATTCTGGACTTGTTTTTTTTCCTCCCGGATTTTTGTTTTTTCCCTATGGAATTTATTTGCGGCATAATTGAGAAAACAGCAAAATTTTTCAGCTTGTTTCCGTCTGTAAAGGTGGATACAATTTCCGGGGTGGTTTTCTCTTTCGGGGTTTGTTTAATGGCTGGTTTTGGTATAAAGTTATTGAAAGTACACATGGAAAAAAGGAGTTTGCGTCTTGAAGACTTTGATAAATTATGACAATCCCCAGGATATAAAGGCTTTTCTGGAAATGAAAGGCTTTGGAATGCAAAAAAAATTCGGGCAGAACTTTCTTATCAACCGGGGTATCCGGGAAAAACAGGTGGCCGCCTTGGATTTAAAGCCTGGACTCAGAGTCTGGGAAATCGGTCCCGGATTGGGAGCCGTAACGGAGTTGATTTTAAAAAGCGGTGCGGAATTAACAGTCTTTGAGATAGACAAGGGCTTTGCAAGTTGTCTGAGGGATTTTTTTTCTGAATACAGGAATTTTACAGTTGTAGAAGGGGATGCCTTAAAAACAGTAAAATCCTGTTTCCTTGATGCAGAAAAATGTGGAAAACTGCCAGACAGACTATTTGGTAATCTGCCTTACAACATCGCTTCTGATTTTATTGCCAGATTAACAGAAAACGGAATTGTTTTTGAAAAGGCTGTTCTGACGGTGCAGAAAGAAGTTGCCCGAAGAATGACTGCACAGCCGGGAACAAAAGACTATTCGTATTTCTCTGTATTGTGCCAGTGGGCCTACGATATAAAAACACTCTGCGACTTGGGGCCCGGTTTTTTTTGGCCCCGTCCCCATGTGGACTCAAGGACGGTGGTTCTGGACAAAAAAGCTTTATTTCCGGAAACCGGGGAATTCAAGCTGGCCCTTTCCCTGGCAAAAACAATTTTCCTGAACAGGAGAAAAACAATAAAAAATAATATTCTTAGTCTTGCCCGGTCCGGGGAAAACAGTGACTCTTTAGTTTCCGGGTTTTTGGCAGAAATTGGATTAAACGAAAATATCCGGGGCGAAAATCTTTCATATAAGGAAATTATAAACCTGGCGGAAAAATTATCAGAAAAAATATAAAATTCTTGAGTGGAATAATCTATTGAATGATTTAAAGTATTGTGAGATATTTTTTGTATGAAAGGCAACATAAGGGAGAATTTAAACCGGGTTCTGGATAATATCCGGGAAGCAGAATTAAGAAGCGGAAGAAAAGAAGGCTCTGTACAACTGGTGGCAGTGAGTAAGTTCCATCCGGTCAGTGCTGTTGTGGAAGCTTATGAAGCCGGTCAGAGAATCTTTGGGGAAAACCGGGTTCAGGAAGCGGTGGAAAAATTTTCAGAAATAGGAAAAAAAGACATTGAACTGCATCTTATCGGCTCCCTGCAACGGAATAAGGTTGGAAAAATCCTGCCTTATGTTTCCTGTATCCAGTCTGTTGACAGAATTGAGCTTGTCATGGAAATAGAGCGGAAACTTTCCTCAAATTCTGATGACCAGAGAAAGACCTTTCAGAATGTGCTTATGGAAATTCATACCGGAGAAGAATCAAAGTCCGGTTATACAAGTGAAAAGGATTTGTTTGATTCCATTGACTATGCACTGAAATCCGGAAAAGTAAGAATCCAAGGCCTTATGACAATGGCTCCTTTTACACAGGATGAAAATCTTATAAGGGCTTCGTTTAAAAAGCTTATAGCTTTACAACATCAGGTGGTTTCCAGATATCCCGGTCTCCAGCTGCCGGTAATTTCCATGGGAATGTCTAATGATTATAAAATTGCGATAGAAGAAGGTTCCACCATGGTGAGAATCGGAACTGCAATTTTCGGGACAAGAGAATGAAATTCCACCGTTGTATTGCAATCATTCTTTTGCTGTTTTTTTCCTTCTCTTCACTAATGTCCCAAACGGTTACTCCTGCTCCTATTGAAGACGGAGAAATTCCCCTGTGGGCATCAGAATTGAGACGCTTTGAGATAGTATCCTTTGGTTCCCTTCCTTTTGCAATGATGCTTAGTACCATCGGATATGATTCTTACAGGTATTTTTCAAACGGAATGGACGGAAATTATGCTCCTTGGCCTTTTAAAAAGACTTCCTCAGCCGGATATACCGAAGATGAACAGAAAAATATTTTTTTTACGGCAATCGGAATTTCGCTGGGGGCAGCCCTCATTGACCAGGGTATAAGATTTCTTGTCCGTGCCAGGGAAAAACGCCTTGCCGAATCCCGGCAGCGGGGAAACATTGTCATAACCCCCGTTTCCGGGTCTCCCGATACTACAGCTGTTCCGGAAGAACAGGATTTACCTGCTGAAGAAAATAATCTGGGAAAAAATATTAATGCTGAAGGTTCGGATTTATCGGCTATAGAAAGCAGGAATACCGAATTTAATAACAGGGTTGAAAATTTCCTTCTTAATAACGAGGCTGTTTTAATCAGCCTGGACAAAGAAACTTAAAAGGCATTGGATTAGGAATGATACAGGAAAGAAAACTGATTGTACCGGAAGAGTATTCAGGGGAACGGCTTGATAAGATTGTTTCAAGACTAGTTCCGGAAATAAGCCGTTCCCAGCTGAAAAAATCCCTTAAAATCATTCAGGTAAACGGTAAAAAAACAAAATTATCCAGGTGCGTAGCCCGGGGAGACGAAATTTTTTTGTCCTGGGAAGAACAAACCGTTTCTGCCCTGGTGCCGGAAGATATTCCTCTGGAAATCGTTTACGAAGATAAAAATGTGGTTGTAATCAATAAGCCGTCAGGATTAGTGACCCATCCTGCTGCGGGAAACTGGACCGGTACACTGGCAAACGGACTTCTTTTCCATTTAAACCGGCAACAGGATGGTAAAGAAAATCTGCAAGCCGGTTCGTCCCTGGCAGAAGAACCGGGATTCCGGACCGGGATTGTACACCGCCTTGACAAAGAAACATCCGGACTTATTATCACTGCAAAGAACTTTGAGAGCGAAAAGTATCTTCAGGAACAATTTTTTCACCGTAGGGTGCAAAAGGAATATATTGCAATTTTAAAGGGTGTACCCCGCCCGCTTTACGGTGCCGTTAAAAATTTTTTGATTAGGGATCCCAGAAACCGTAAACGCTTTTCCTGGATAGATGAACCGGGAAAGGGGAAGTTTTCCCACACTGTGTACCGGGTAACTGCGGTTTACGGTAATTATTCCCTTGTGGTCCTGAAACTAAAAACCGGACGCACCCATCAGATCAGGGTTCACATGAAGTCTTTAGGTTGTCCGATTTTAGGTGATAACTTGTACGGAAAGCCGGACTCTGAATTTCCCGGGGAAAAACTGATGCTTTGCTCCAGATTGTTGGGAATCAGGCTTCCCGGCAAGGTTGAATTCTCCCGTTTTAAAATTCCTGTACCGGTCAGGTTTAAGAGAGTTATAAAAAAACTAAGGGAAATGTATCCCAGGGATAGGGGCAAAATAAACTGGAAGGATATTGAAAGTTGAATATTCCCTGTTTTGAAAATATTCCGGAAATAGTTTTGGAAAACAAAAACTTTTTGGTTGCCCGGAAGCCTCACGGAATTCCTACTGTCCCTGTTACCGGTTCCGAAAAATACAGTCTGCTGGATTTTGTTTCAAAGTCTTACCCTGAGGTACTGGAGGCATCACCGGATACCAGAAAAAAAGATGAAGGAGGGGTAATTCACAGGCTTGACAACGGAACCTATGGTCTTGTTCTTATTGCAAGAAATAAAAAGACTGCCGGTTTTTTTATAAATGAGCAAAAAAGCGGCAGGATTTGTAAGGAATATATAGCAGTAACAAAGAAAAACGGTGTAAATGATATTCCGGAAGGTTTTCCAACCCCTGCATTTTATTTCTTGGATAAAAAAGACTGCCCCTGTTCAATTCAGAGCAGATTCCGTTATTACGGAAAGGGCAGGCAGGCCGTTAGACCCGTGAGACTGGATGAAGAAAACAGGCTTATAATCAAAAAGACAGAAAAAAATATTTATACTACGGATATTCTTTCGGTGGATGAATGCCGTCAAAAATATTTGTTTCGGATAAGGTTGGTAAAGGGATTCAGGCATCAGATAAGAAGTCATTTGGCATGGTGTTCTTATCCCATAATTGGGGATGAACTTTATGGAGGGGAAAAATCCCCATTTTTGGAATTATATGCCGTAACCCTTAATTTCCGGGATCCTGAAACAGAAAGAAATATCAGATGCCAACTGGGTTAGTTTTCGGGGGGCTTTTAGTCTCTTCGTACCTGATTTTTTTTGGAAAAGCTATTTACCCCTCCTGCCTTTTTGCAAAGGCAGGTTCAAATCCCGCTTTGCGTAAGCAAAGCAATTTGCTTACGCAAAGCAATTTTTTTCCTGATACTTTGAATTTCCCTTAAACCAAATTATATTGTCTTGATTTTTTTTATCGGGCCTCTTTGCAGAGGAGTTAATCTTGCTGCAAAACAAGCAACAAATGACCACAAAACCATCTTTGCAAAGGGGGGGATTTGCCCCTCCGGGGCCCCTCCTGCCTTTTTACAAAGGCAGGTTCAAATCCCGCTTTGCTTACGCAAAGCACTTTGCTTACGCAAAGCAATTTTTTTCCTGGTACTTTGAATTTCCCTTAAACCAAATTATATTGTCCTGATTTTTTTATCGGGCAGGGGGGATTTGAACCCCCGACTTCTTAGTCCCGAACCAAGCGCGCTACCCCTGCGCTACTGCCCGTTTAAGAGCTGTCCTGAAAAAGCCAGAACAGCATATATATAAATCAGGGTTCTTTTCTTAATGCCGTTTTACGAACCCTGCTACGGCACTGAATAAAAAACCGTTCTGGATACATCCAAAACGGTTTTTTCGGGAGCGACGGGGCTCGAACCCGCGATCTTCGGCGTGACAGGCCGACGCGATAACCAGCTTCGCTACGCCCCCAGATGCTGAAACTATACAAAACAGGAAAAAAAAAGTCAATACTTGGCGGCAATTATTTTGAATAAAAAATAGTGCCGTTATTATTAAATGCACAGCCTTGGGGAGCCGCATATTGGGTGTAAAATGCGGCTCCGGCATCTGATTAGAAGACTAAGGCTTCTTTTTCAGCTGTTTCCATTTCAGCAGGTTTTTCCTGCTCTTTTTCCTTTGTTTTTGTAAGTTTTGGTTTGTATTCGATGTGGTCAGCTACAATTTTAACCCGGGAGTAATTTTTACCCTCGGCACCCACCCATCTGTCTTGTTTTAGTCTTCCTACCACCCTTATTCCTCTGCCTCTTGTACATTCTGTCATACATCTTTCGGCTTCCTGGCCCCAGGATTCAACATCAAAGAATGATGTTTCCTGCTCATACCCGTCATTGATTTTGTAGTACCGGTTAGAGGCAAGGGAAAATGTACAAACTTTTGTACCTTTGGGCGTTTCCTTTACTACGGGATCCCTAACAATGTTTCCTTCTACAAGAATTGAATTTAAACTGTTCATAAAACCTCCTGTGGACAGAAAAATCCGGCCGGAATCTTTCTGCATGGCGAGGACAGAAATAAATGACTTTTTGACCTATTCAATAACTTTTTTTATTTTGTAAAAAGAATCGGTTCCTGGCATTTGCTCAATCCTCATTAAAATAATATATGGTGCCGATCAGCCCTATATATTATATATAAAGAGTTTTCTGCATTTTGCGACTTTTTTATGTGATTTTTTTTACAATCCAGCTACTATTTTCACCATATAGCATTGTATATAAGCAATAAGTGCATCCCTGTTTCTTATTTTCATCAGGGAAGGGGTGTCTGCTAATGTTGTGGCTAAGACTTCTATCCTTTCAAGGGTGAAAGAGGCCACCGGCATTATGCGGATTGTCTTTCTCAGATAGTCCCTGATCAAGACATTCACATCTTCTGTAAGATCATTTTTTACGTTCGGGTTCAGGTTCTGGTTCCATTTGTCCAAATAATAGCTAAGATCCAAGTCCAATGTTGAACCCTTGCGGATAAGTTTCTTTTTGATTTCAAGGGCAGCATTCTTGAATTCTTCTTTACGTTTTGGAGGGGCAGTTGTCTTGTCTGTTTCAGGAATGTCTGATTCAGGTTTCCTGATTCTTGTGCTGTTGTTTTTTGTTTTTTCTGTCCTGGGACGCTTAAAAAAGGCAATGATTTGAGAGATAATCGGAATTGTGTACCAAAACGGAAGCAGGATTTTAGTATCAGTAACCAGTTCTTCTCTTGAAAGCATTAAAATCCTGCTCAAAGGTACTATTTTCCCTTTCTCGATAAGATTAAAATCCTGGCCTTCCAGGTCTTTTGAAGAGGTTTCGTTTATAGCCTGCGGCAGGAAAGAAGCTTTCAAAATTGTATAGAGTACAGGGGAAAAAAAAGCGGTTTTCTCTTCAAGCTTTTTTTCAAAAAGTTTCTGGTCTTTCATGGCTTTATCCTGGCCGAAATTTTTCAGAATTTGTTTCCAGTCTTCGGTTACGGAGTTCTTTACTGGAACCCTGATTTCGCTTGCCAGGGAAAATATGAGGGGTACGATTTTTTTCTTGTTTATAAAGTATCTTTCACCGTTTTCAAGGGTAAACACAATTATTTCCGGGAGAGTTTCAAATGAGCCGGAGGTTGTAGCTGTGTGCATATATTCCTCCAGATCTTTCTGGCTGTACTGTCCCAGAAGCGGAACACCCCTTGAATCTGTAAATCTGGAAATGTCATCTCCGGAGAAATAAAACGGTGGTTTCTGGAAACACAATTCAAGATTTTTCAGTGCCGTTTCCCTCTGGAGATTCTGCTGGTTTTTGTTTTTGTAATAGGTGTTTGCATATTCGATAAAAATCAGAGACTGCAAAAAAGAAATGTCTTCTGCGGTTAATTCATTTTTTTTGTCCAAATCCTGTTTTGCAAAAGAACAGAGACAGGTCCAGAATATAAAGGCTTCACCGGAATGTTTTAGTCCTGTTATTGTATCTGCCGGTTTTGTCATAAGTTGGGACATAAAATTTCTCATGGAAATCTCTTTTCCGGGATTTGCAATAAGCAGTTTTTTTAAAATAAAATCCTTAAAATCATTTTTTGAAAGAAAAATTCTGATTTTGTAAATACAAATTTCTATAACCTTGTCCGGATCCAGGCTTGTAGGTACAATGAGAGAAGGTATTCCTTCGGGAAAAATGATTTTGTACAATACGGAACTTCCGTTCGTTTTTCCCTCAAAATATTCAGTATATTGTGTTGAATATATTATATCTTCTGTAATCAGAGGTGCGATTTTCTTGTCAATCTCAGTTTCCTGAGGAAAAGGAATGTCCGGGTTGGAGGTTATCTCCTTGTATCTTTGGAGAATTTTGTCGGAATAATATCTGGGGATTGTTATAAGCCTGCGGTTTTTGTTGTCCACAGAGGACAAGACTTTCTTACTTCCTTCCAGTTCTGTTATGGCTTCCATTACAGCACTTTGTGGATTATCCAGGAATACAACCAAATCCGGGTTGCTCTCCAGATAGTGTCTGGCATATTTTTGCATATATTCGCAGAATTCTGAAAAATAAATTGAAGGGGAATTCTGTTTGTTGGCGTATAAACGCATTATGGAATAAATATCAACTGACTCTGCCATAGGGCTATTATAGACGATAAAATTTCTTAAAGCAAGCATTTTGAATTTATGTTTCATTTGTCTGAAAATTTTACCATATTTAATTTTTTGGAATTATTGTTGCTTGTAAACTTTTTTATATCAAAAACTTATTTTTTTTTAGCAGGATTTATCTTTAAGCGGGTCTGATATGATGAAAAAAAAAATTAAAAGTGTTATAAGTTTACTATCAGTTGTTGACAGACTGAAAAACATTTATGCAGGCGGTGCTGTAATGTATTCAAAACGAAGCAGGAAAATTCATCCCTATGTTCCCGGGGAACAACCTTCGGACAGGGTTTACATAAAATTGAATGCAAATGAAAATCCTTACCCTCCGGTTCCGGATTTTAAAAAGGTCATTTCTGATTTTGATTATTCCCTTTATGCAAGATACCCTGATCCGGAGTGCGGGCTTCTTTCGGAAAAAATTGCTAAACTTCTTAACGTAGAAAAAGACATGGTGTTTTGCGGTAACGGGTCCGATGAGGTGTTATCATTTGTTTTTTATGCCTTTTTTGACGATGACAAACCTTTATTAAGTCCTGAATTTTCATATAGTTTTTACCCGGTATACAGCGAATTTTACGGAATACCCCTTAAGAGAATTCCTTTGGCTCCGGATTATTCAGTTGATTTGGATGGATATTTGGGAGGGGATTCCTCCGGTGTAATTTTTGCAAATCCAAATGCTCCCACGGGGATAAATTTGTCCTGTGAATATATCAGGAATTTTCTTACCAGGTACTCTGGCGATAAAATTGTTGTGGTTGATGAGGCCTATGTTGATTTTGGCGGTGAATCTGTTATCCCGTTGCTGAAAGATTTTAATAATCTTGTTGTTTTAAGGACTTTTTCAAAAAGCGGTTCATTTGCCGGAGGAAGGCTTGGGTTTGCTGTTTCTTCCCCTGAAAATATCGGGGTACTGAAAGCCGTGAAAAATTCTTTCAACCATTTTCCTGTGGATATTCTTGCCCAGAAGCTGGGGATAACAATTTGCGAAAATTGGGATTACTATAAAGAAAATGCCTTAAAAATTGCTTTTACCAGGGATAATTTTTCACGGGAGCTGAAAAGACTTGGTTTTGATGTGTTACCTTCCAAGGCAAATTTTGTTTTCGTAAAGAAAACCGGCATTCCTGGAAAAACTCTTTATGAGATTGCGAAAGAGGAGGGTTTTTTAATCCGTTATTTTGATATTCCCGGAATCCGTGATTTTGTAAGAATATCAGTGGGGACTGATAACGAAATGAAAGGACTGATTGAAATTTTTAAAAGGAATTTTTCCCGGTTATAAACTGTCCGCCAGGACACAAAACAGAAAAAAGGAGAAGTTATGAAAATTCTTGTAATTTCTGATATTCATGGAAAAAAAGAAAAAATTAATTTGATAAAAGAAGAGGCCGGAAAGGCTGATCTGGTTATTTTTGGAGGGGATTTTTGTGATATTACAAATCCTGATTCAGGAGATGAAATTTTAAAAGAGCTTTTACACTGTAACGAAAATCTTTTTGCAGTAATCGGAAACCATGATGAAATTGATTTTAAGGATACATTGGAACAGTATGATGTTAGTATAGAAGGCTCTCTTTCTTCTTTCGGAGGTTTGCTTTTTACCGGCTCAGGGGGTGCAACACCTTTTTCAAATGATACACCTAATGAAAGAAGTGAGGACTGTATAGTTGGGGATTTAAAACAGGTTTTGTCGTCGGACTCTGGCGGAGGAGACAGAGCCTGGTCAAATCTTGTTCTTGTTGTGCATAACCCTCCTTTTGGTACGGACTGTGACAAAATTCCAGGGGATATTCATGTTGGGTCAAAGCTGTTAAGAAACTATATTGAAGAAATAAAACCTGTCCTGGTTGTGACTGGTCATATTCATGAAAGTCAGGGGATCTCAAAAATCGGGGAAACTTTTGTTATCAATCCGGGAGCTTTGGCAGCAGGAGAATTTGCCTGGGTTTATATTTCCCCTGATGGTAAATCAAAGTGGAATGTAGAAAAAATTGATTTAATGAAGAAATAGTCGGAAACTTGTATTATACTTCTGCCGTGATTATGGCAGGAAATCAGGAGATTAATGGTGAGAAAGCTTTTTTTTATTTTGATAATCGTTTGTTTTATTTTTACCGGGCTTTGGGGTTTTTTTCCTGTAAACCCCATGGAAGGTGGCGAAAAATTCTTTAACGTCGCTTACCCGGGGATGAGTGCTGGCAGGTCTGTAACCGGTGGCAGTTTTGACATTTCCCTGCCTTCCTATACGTCTTTGAATCCGGCCTTGGCTGGCGGGGAACAGAGAATTGTGCTTAATGCAGGGTACCTCATTTTAAAGGACTTGGAAAAAGCCGGGATTGGACATAGTGGTGAACTTGGCGTTTCAGTGCCTACACGGTGGGCGGTAATTTCATCAAATCTGGGCTTTACCTCTTCAAAGCAGGATGGACTTTATTATGGTACTTCCGGTTTTTTTGATCTGGCATTTTCCAAAGATTTATTTGAAAACTTTTATGTTGGCTTGGGGCTTCATTCAGCCTTCGGTTCGGATTGGGCTTTTTCCGGATCTCTGGGAGTGGTATACCTTCCGGAAGATTTTTCAATTTTTAAAGACATAAGAATTGGAGCCTCGCTAACCGGACTGGGGAAAGGAATGGCTCCTTCCGGGGCAACCGGTGTAAGAAATGGGTCTAAGTTAACAGGGATTCCCTCTGCTGTAACTCCGGAAATAGGGGCTTCTGCTGTTTTATTGGACTACAAGAAGTTTAAAATCGGCGGATGGACGGACTTTGCTTTTCCTTCTGTATCCAATTTTCTTTTCGGGGTAGGACTACAATTCGCCTGGAACAACAGTGTTTTCTTAAGTACGGACTGGGATTTTAACCTTATGGAGGCTGCTACGGGGCATTCCCTCCTTATGCCGGCTTTCTCTTTGGGGGTTAAAATAAAGTTAAACAATCCGGAGTCAGACACATTTATCGGCAGGAACGGTTGGAACAAAAGCGAGCTTACACCTTCCCTTATTGCCAGACCTGTAACGGACAGTGTCTGGGCTTTTGGAGGCGGATTGAATGTACATCTTGGAGTGAAAGATACAAATCCTCCGGAAATTAAGATGACTTATAAGGAAGGTTATTCCTTCTCCCCTAATAATGACGGAATAAACGACGAACTTATTTTTGATGTTTCGGTGATTGATTCAAGATATGTAACATCCTGGGCTTTTATTGTAACTGACGAAGATGGAAACGAGGTTAAACGCATTGAAAACAAGGAAAAACGCCCGGAAAATGAAACTTTCGGTACTGTTATGAAAAGGCTTGTAACTCCAAAACAGGGTATAGACCTTCCTTCTTCAATCCGCTGGGACGGGATAATGGATTCCGGGGAAGTTGCCCCGGACGGCGTATATTACTTTAGAATGGAAGCCGTTGATGATAACGGGAACAAGCAGGTTACACCGGTTTACCAGGTGGAAATAGATGTAACACCTCCTTCAATCCAGCTTTTTGGTATGATATCTCCATATAGAGTAGATAGACCGGAAAATAATATTCCTGCCGGTTTGGAGCTTTTATCATCTTCCTTGGGAGGGACATTCATTGCCCAGGCGGTTAATTCCCTTCCGGATCCGGGGACTCCAAAAACTCCTGCCAGGGATTTGATTTTTAGCCCTGACGGGGACGGAAATAAAGATTTTCTCAGGATTCCCCAGAAAGGTACAAAAGAAGACCTTTGGACAGGGACTTTTTATACAAACCGTGGAACTCCAGTAAGAACTTTTACATGGAAAGATTCTGAGCCTGAAACCCTTGTTTGGGACGGAAAGGATGATAATGGCGTAATAGTACCTGACGGAATTTACTATTATGTAATTTCTGCGGTAGACAAGGCTGGGAATAATGTTTCGGCCCGGTTGGATAACATTATCGTAAATACCGAAAAGCCTTCGGTTAATCTCACTATTGATTATAATTATTTTGCCCCCGGTACTACAGGCAGTAAAAATGTTCTGCCTGTAAGGCCTTCTGTGCCGGTGACAAAGGGGCTTGTAAGCTGGGATATCCAGATTGTTAAGGTTGAGAATTCCTATAATGACGGTACAGTTGTGAGGGCTTTTACCGGGAATGGGGAGGCCCCGTCGGAATTCAATTATGACGGAAAAACATCTACCGGGGCAGTCCTGGCAGAAGGACAATACCAGGCGGTATTAACAGTTTATTATGAAAACGGTTACCAGCCGGTATCGGCGTCCCCTGTTTTTACGGTTGATGTTACAGCGCCTGAGGCAAGAGTTTCAAGTGATACCGGAATTTTCTCTCCAAACGGGGACGGAAATCTTGACCGTGTCGTTTTTTCACAAACAGCCAGTTCCGAAGCCTTGTGGGAAGGTAAAATCCTGGATTCAAGGGATAATGTTGTAAGGCTTTGGAAATGGACGGGAGAACCTGCAGAAAAACTTGAATGGGACGGTCTGGATAAAAATAACGAACTTTTGCCGGATGGGGTTTACCGTTATGTGCTGGTTTCGGAAGACAGGGCCGGAAATACCGGCGGGTCAAAAGAGGTTTCAATAACACTAAATACAGAAGAAGCCGAAGTTATGATTTATCCTTCCTTAAATGCTTTTTCTCCTAATGGTGACGGGGTAAAGGATACTTTAAGTTTTAATGTTACCAATAAGGGAAACACAGGCATATTGACCTACAAGCTCTCCATTTATTCAGAAAATAATCAGGAAGTCCATTCTTGGACAGGAGACAGGAATCTGCCTTCTGTGTTTACCTGGGACGGGGAAGGTTCACCGGACGGACGGTACTTTGCTACAATAGAGGTTTCTTATGCCAATGGAAATCAGGCTTCTGCAACCTCTTCTTCCATTTTGCTGGACAGAGTATTTCCTGAAGGCAGTACAGAAGTTGATACCCTTAGTTTTTCACCAAACGGAGACGGTAAAAAAGACCAGGTGAATTTTAAACAGTCTTCCAAGGGTACAGACAACTGGAAGGGTGAAATATTCAATTCGGAGTCCCGTTTGGTTCGGACTTTCCATTGGAACGGGCAGTTGAAGGATTTCGCCTGGAACGGAACAGATGAAGCCGGAAATATATTGCCTGATGGAATTTACAGTTATGTTTTGACTTCTGAAGACGAAGCCGGAAATAAAACAACAGTTAAAATCCCGGAGATTAACCTTGACTCCAGAATCCCCAAGGCCTATTTGACCGCAGAACTTTCCGGGATTTCGCCTAACAATGACGGAATAAAGGATCAGCAGGTTTTAAATCCTGTAGCTTCGATTACTACCGGAATTGAATCCTGGCAGGTGTCTGTTTTTGATGTAACCGGTAAAAAAGAAGTGGAGGTATTTACCTGGGCCGGCACAAAAGGGGAAGGGCTTCCTGAATCCATCAAATGGGACGGAAAAGACTATTCCGGACTGATTGTGAGAGGAAACTTTATTGCAAAACTTTCCTTGGTTTATGAGAAGGGGGATGTTTTGGAAGCTTACTCATCTCCTTTCATTGTAAACGGAAAGGCACCGGAATTGAGTGTAAGTCTTTCACCAAAATATTTCAGTCCGGATAATGACGGGGTGGACGACGACCTGTATATTTCCCTTTCTGCCAAGTCAATTTCGCCGTTTACAAAGTGGTCTTTTGAAATCAAGGAGCCCCAGGGGGCGGGACTTACTTTCTGGAAGGCAGAGGGAACTACTTCCATTACTCCCAGAATAATCTGGGACGGAAAATCAAATAAGGGAGAACTTGTCCAGGCTGCCACCGATTATCCCTATGTCTTTACAGTAGCAGATGATTTGGGTAATGTTTCGGTCACGACTGGATATATTCCTGTGGATATTCTGGTAATCCGTCAGGGAGAAAATTTGAAAATACAGGTTCCCTCGATTATATTCCGTGAAAACAATGCAGACTTTATAGGTTTGCCTGCAGCTACCGTAGAGAAGAATGAGCAGGTTCTTAAACGTGTGGCGGAAATCCTTAATAAATTCAAGGATTACAGGGTTGTAATTGAAGGGCACGCCAATAATGTTACCGGAACCCAGAAGGAGGAAGAAGAAGACCTTCTGCCTTTATCAAATGCCAGGGCTGAGGCTGTTATGAAAATTCTTTCAGATTACGGTGTGAATTCTTCCCGTTTGTCTACAGTTGGCCGGGGCGGAACACAGCCGGTTGTTCCCCGGAGTGACAGAAATAACTGGTGGAAAAACAGGAGGGTTGAGTTTATTCTGATTAAATAAGCCTGACTTTTTAATGAGTTTTCGGACAGGGTGCTGTCCGGAAACTCTTTTAGTATGCAACGCTGCAGGACAGCAGTTTCCTTTAAGCAGTGTTTTGACTGACAATCAGAGGGTGCCGGCCAAAAGAACTGCCTGCTTTTTAGAATCCCCTACCACTGCAAAGCAATGTTTGGGATTTTAAGCAGGCAGTTCTTTTTGGTAAGTTGCAGCACCGGGTATTTATCACTGGAGGAATTTTACCCGGGGGAGGAGTCGATAAAATGCTATCCTAAAAGCATTGCATCGCTGTTAAGTTCCTGTTTTTTTATTTCTTTAAATCTTTTTATAAGAACATCCATTGTAAGGTTTTCTTTTTCTTTTCCTGAAATATCCATGATAATTTCCCCGCTGTCCATCATCAGGAGCCTGTTTCCGTATTCCAAGGCATGATTCATATTGTGTGTAATCATCATCACCGTGAGATTGTATTCTTTTGCAAACTCCTTTGTAAGTTTCATTACAGCTTCGGCATTCCCAGGGTCGAGGGCTGCGGTATGTTCGTCTAAAAGCAACAGGGATGGTTTTGACATTACTGCCATTAAAAGTGTCAGAGCCTGCCTTTGTCCACCGGAAAGTTTTTCTACATTTTCGTTAATGCGGTTTTCAAGGCCCATGTCAAGAATTTTCAGCTTTTCCTTAAATTCTTCCCGGAGTTTTTTGTTAAGGCTGATTTTGAGGCCTTTCCAGCCTTTTTTACTGCAAATTAGCATATTGTCGGCTATGGACATTTTACCGGCCGTTCCCAAAAGTGGATCCTGGAAAATTCTTCCGATATAATAAGCTCTCTTGTATTCCTTGTCTTTTGTTATATTTTTAGGGGCTTCATTATCCCTGGTTAAAAATATTTCGCCCTTTGTAGGTCTTAATGTTCCGGCAATAACATTATAGAGTGTTGATTTTCCGGCTCCGTTTGAACCGATAACAGTGATAAAATCTCCGGGGTTTATGGTCAGGTTTATATTTTTTAGAACATGATTCCTGTCTGCTGTGCCTTCCCCGAAAACCATATCAATATTTTTCAAGCTTATCACGGATTAACCCCTTTACCTTTTTTTAAAGTTTCTGTTTTTAAATTACGGATTTTATTAATGAATTTATCCCCGTAACCTGAAACTACAAGACACAAAATTATAAGAATACCGGTTATGAGTTTTAAGTCATTTGCTGTAAGATTGATGTAGTGTCCGTAGATTCTTCCAAAGTACATTATTCCCCTGTAAATTATTGAGCCTATGATAACCCTTAATGTAAGGAAAGAAATTTTATTGGAGCGGATGACAAATTCACCTAGCATAAGGGAGGCAAGGCCGGAAACCACTACCCCGGTTCCCATTCCCGTATCGGCATACCCTAAATACATAGAAGCATAGGCTCCGGAAAAAGCACTCAATCCGTTTGCCAACGCTATTCCTGTGGCTTTTATAATTTCCGGGTTCATACCTTGGCTGATTATCATCTGTTCATTTGAACCCTGGGCTCCCAATGTAAGGCCAAAATCAGTGTGGAAGAAAATATCCAAAACTGTCTTTATTATAAGCACGGATATAAAAAGAAAAACAACCAGTGTCCATTCTTCTGGCAGGGGTCCTGAAATTGTTTTTGTTATATCAGTGAACAGTGTATCTGTTTTTAAGTAGCTTATATTGGAGCGGTTCCCCATGATACGCAAGTTGATTGAACCCAGCATTGTCATTGTAAGGATACCCGCCAACAGTCCCGGAATTTTCAGTTTGGTGTGAATCAGGGCTGTTACAAGACCGGAAACCACACCACCTCCAAAGGCAAGAAAAAGTCCTGTAGCCGGGTTTATCCCATTTACAAGGCAGGCTGCCAGAATACAGGCTCCCAAAGGAAATGAACCGTCTACCGTCATGTCTGCAAAATTCAAAAGTCTGAAAGTAATAAAAACTCCCAGAACCATTATGGAATATATTAATCCCTCGGAAAGAATACTTTCTATCATTTTCCGTCCTTTACCAGGGGCACTTTTGTTCCTTCCTGATTTATTGCTACAAAAGTTACCTTATTTGAAAATACCAGTTGCTCTTTTTTTCCCCGGATTTTTGTAAAAACTTCAACTTTATATGTTACGGAAGTTGTGCCTTCCTTTTCCTTTCCAATGGAAAATCTAAGTATTGAACCGTTAGGAATTCCGTATTTAAAATCAATACTGTCCATTGCCCTTGTCACAAGTTCGTTGGCGGGATAATCCCTGGCTGCAGCCAGCCAGGCATACTCATCCACCCACTCTAAGAGCCGTCCTCCAAAAAGCTGTCCATGGTGGTTCAGATGTTCCGGTCTTACAAGTGTAAATGTTTCCATCTCATTCAGCCGTTAATTTTTCGGAAGAAGCATCCGGGGTATTTTCTGTTAAAACGCCGTCTTTGATTATCATTGTGGCATTTTCCAATAAATCAGATGGAATTTCTATCCCGCAGTTTTTTGCAGCATCCAAATCAAAAAGTATATCTGAATCTTCTTTTTCGGTCATAAATTTTACAGGAATTTCTGCAGGGGATTTTCCGTTAAGAATTTCCAATACAATTTCCCCTGTTGCCCTTCCGGCCTTGTAATAATTAAAGCCGTAGGCAGCAAAACAGCCTCCCTGTTTTGCACCGGTTACATCTCCTGAAAAAACCGGTTTTTTTGCCTTTTCAAAAACCTGCAGCAGGGAAGGAAGTGCAGAAAAAACAGTATTGTCCGTTGTCAGGTAAATTCCATCCACCCTGTCAACAATGGAAACAGCGGCCTGTTGTACCTCGGCAGATGTTGTTATGGACTGGGTTACCAGTTCAATGGAATTTTCACGGCAGGCTTCTTCCACGAGGCTGAGGGAAGAGATTGAATTTGCTTCATTGCTGGAATAAATGTATCCCAAGGTTTTTATTCCTGCCAGTTCCTTAAAAAGCTTTATGTGCTCTTTTGTTGGAATGGCATCACTCATTCCTGTTACGTTTCCTTCCCCCCGGTCAAGGGTTGTTACAAGGCCTGCCCCTACCGGATCTGTAATTGTACCGAATACGATAGGTATGTCTTTTATTGAATTTGCAAGGGCTACAGCAACAGGAGTTGCAATCCCTACAGCAACGTCAACCTTTTCTGTTTTATATTTATTTGCAATTTGTGCGGCGGTGTTTATGTCGCCGTTTGCATTCTGCAAATCGTATTGGACATCCAACCCGGATTCATTAATAACATCGATAATTCCCTTTTCAACTTGGTCCAGGGCTTCGTGCTGTACGACCTTGGCAATTCCGATCTTAATTGCACCGGCTTCTTTATCAGATTCGGAACCGCATGAAAAAACCAGTAAAGCACAAAAAATTAACAGTAAAACTCTTGACTTCATAATGTGACCTCTTTTGTTTCTATTTATAGAAACAATATAAAATCAAACACTTTTTGTCAAGAGGTAAAAAAAATTAACTGGAAAAATATTCATTCAATCCTCAGTTTGAATAGACAGGGTAGGAAATGGAAAACCAGGACAGTTTTTCCAGACCGGATAAAATTATAAGAAGTTTTTTGTCTGTCTCCTGTGGTTATCAAAAAACAATCCTGCCCTGATTATAATTATGTAACAATGCTTTTCCCTCATTATTTTTTCAAAACTTGGTAAATTCAGCCTTGACATATAAAAAAAACTTTGATTAGATTAAAGTATATTAAGTATATTTAATTTTACAAAGGATTTTGTCCGGTAAAATTAAAGAGGGGAAAAGATGAAAAAGACATTTGCATTTTTAACAGTTCTGCTGAGTCTCGGATTGATTTTGTCCGGATGTGCAGAAAAAACAAAAGGACCAAAAATCGGTGTAGTACAGTTGGTGGAACATGCCGCCCTTGATGCCGCTTACCAGGGGTTTGTGGACGGGCTTAAAGAAGCCGGATACGAAGACGGAAAAAATCTCACCATTGATTATCAGAACGCCCAGGGTGAGCAGGCAAACTGTGTGACTATTGCCCAGAAACTGGTAAATGACCAGAACGATTTGATTCTTGCCATTGCAACACCGGCAGCCCAGGCAGTGGTAAATTTTACTGATACTATTCCGGTTCTTGTTACAGCCGTTACAGACCCTGCTTCTGCAAAGCTTGTAAATTCCAATGATCTTCCCGGAACAAATGTTTCAGGAACCTCCGATCTGAATCCTGTGGATGCCCAGGTCAGACTTATTAAGAGAATTCTTCCTGATGCAAAGAAAATCGCATTCCTTTTCTGTTCCAGTGAAGAAAACTCTTACTTCCAGGTTGGTCTTGCAAAGAAAACTGCCGACGAAATCGGCCTTGAGTATGTGGACGCAACAGTTTCCAGCTCAAATGAAATTCAGTCTGTAGTTGAAAGCCTTGTCGGAAAGGTTGATGCAATTTATGCCCCCACCGACAACATGATTGCAGCCGGAATGGCCACTGTTTCCATGGTTTCAACACCGGCAGGAATTCCCGTTTTCTGCGGTGAGGCCGGAATGGTTGACAACGGAGGTTTTGCAACTTACGGATTGAACTATTACGAACTTGGCAAACAGACAGCTGCCATGGCAGTTGATATTCTTGAAAACGGAAAAAATCCTGCCGAAATGCCGATTCAGTATCTTGAAAAATGCGACCTTGCAATTAACATGGAAGCAGCAGAAGAAATGGGCATTGAAATTCCGGCCGATGTTCTTGCAGAACTCCAGTAATTTTTTCCGGAATTAGAACGGACTTTTATGAAAGACAGTCAGGTGAAAGTTTCTCCCGGCTGTCTTTTTTGTTTTGTTCTGAATATTGTTTTTAGTCCTGTCTTGTGATAATCTCATAATATGCCTGATAATAACTTAAAAGAACCACATGGTAATCCTGTTTTGCCCAGACTTTTTTTGAAACCAAAAGAAGAAGACCGGATTTTGGAGGGGCATCCTTGGATTTATGATAACGAAGTAAAGGAAATAAGAACCGGAAAACAATGTTTTCCATTTTCCAACAGCAGATTTGAATATACCGGGCTTATGGAGGCCTATACTGCTTCCGGGTTTTTTCTCGGGATAGGTTATTACAATCACTTTTCAAAAATAATATTCCGTTTTTTTTCCCGGGAGAGGGATGAAATTAACGGGGAATTTTTTTCCAAACGTATTAAAACTGCCCTGGAGCTAAGGAAGAATTTTTTTTCTCCCGGGGATTCTTTCCGGCTGGTTTTCGGGGAGGCAGACTTTTTGCCTGGTCTTATAGTGGACTGTTTTAAGGCCTTTCCTTTAGGGACGGACAACCCCGGGGCGGAGGTTATCCCTCAGGTTTTTCTTTCAATCCAGTTTTTATCCCGGGCTGTAGAAGAATACCGGGATCTGATAATTGATGCACTGAGAAAAATCCTCAATCCTGTAGGGATTGTGGAACGCAGCGATGTCCGGGTCAGGGTTCTGGAAGGTCTTGAAGAAAAAAAAGGCTTTATAGGCCCTGAGTTTAATCCGGAAATAATAATCAGGGAAAATTCAATCCTGTTAAAGGTAAATCTCCTGGAGGGGCAGAAAACCGGTTATTTTTTAGATCAGAAATTCAACAGGCGGCTTCTTTCTCCCATAGTTTCCGGAAAGCGTGTTTTGGATACATTTACCCATACCGGAGCCTTTGGACTTAATGCCTCCCTGTTCGGGGCGGCGGAGGTAATTTCTGCCGATATTTCACCGGAAGCCGTTGCCCTGACTAAAGAGAACATAATTCTCAACCACAGTGAAAAAACAAATACAGTTCTTGAAGCAGATGTTTTTGAGCTTTTAAAATCCTACTGCGATTCCGGAGAAACCTTTGATGTAATTATTCTGGATCCTCCCGCCTTTACAAAAAATGCCAAGACTTCTTCCAAGGCTTATGGAGGCTACAAGGAAATTAATTTAAGGGCAATGAAAATACTTAAAACAGGAGGGTATCTTCTTACCTGTTCCTGTTCCCATTTTTTTACCGATGAAATGTTTATGAATATGCTTTTGAATGCCGGCCGGGATGCCCATAAAAAACTACAGATTATAAGCCGCACCGGCCCCGGTCCTGATCATCCGGTTTTGGCAGGTTATCCTGAGTCTTCATATCTGACCTGTGTTCTTTTAAGGGTTTTTTAAAAGACAGAAAGGAGCCCAGGTGGAAAAAAAATTATACAATTCAGTCATGATTGTGGGGCCTACAGCCTGTGGTAAAACCAGCCTTGCTGTAAAGCTTTCGGAAAAATACGGAGGAGAGATAATTTCTGCAGATTCAAGGCAGGTTTACAAGGGCCTTGATTTGGGGTCCGGAAAAGACCTGGGGGAATATGGATATATTGAATACCATTTGATTGATGTGGCAAGCCCAATGGAAGAATTCAATCTTTTTGAATGGCGGAAAATGGCCATTGAAGCCTGGAAAGAAATACGGGAAAGGAAACGGCTTCCGGTTTTTTGCGGGGGAACGGGAATGTACCTTGATTCCATTGTCAGGAATTACCGGCTCTTTGAAGTACCTTCCAATCCGGATTTGAGGCAGAAACTTTCAGGCTTTTCAATGGAAGAATTGCAGGCTTATTACCGCTCCCTAAATCCAGCCATGCATAACGAAACAGATTTAACTGAGCGGCACAGATTGCTCCGTGCCATCGAAATTTTTGAATATTCGCAAAAACAGCAGGATAAGAACGGGCCGGAACCGGTTTGTGATATCGTCGGGGAAAGCCTTGAAATAAAACCCCTTATAATCGGTATTAAAATTCCCCGGGAGGAACTTAGAAAGCGGATTCTTTTAAGGCTTGACCAGCGTTTTGAGGCCGGGCTTATAGATGAAGTAAAAAACCTTAACTTGCAGGGGGTAAGCTGGCAGAGGCTGGAAAGGTTCGGGCTGGAGTACCGGTTTGTTGCGGAGTACCTTCAGGGGAAAGTACCATCTTTTGACGAACTCCGCAACCGGCTTTTTATTGCTATCCGCCAGTTTGCCAAACGCCAGGACACCTGGTTCCGGGGAATGGAACGTAAAGGCGTAAAGATAAACTGGATAACAGGTGACTTTTTTTTAAATTCAGTAAATATTATTGAACAGAGTCTTTTTATTGATTAAGCAACACCTTCTGCAGATACCTTGATTTCTCTTATATATCCGGTTCGCAAACAGGTTTCAAAAAGCTCTTTGCTTAAAAAATCTTCCGTAACGGTTTCGTATCCGTTTTTTTCCCGTGTTATCTTGACCTTAAATCCATTTTTCATTGTTGAGATTATTGTAAAAGAAGCTTTCTGTCCTTCACATGATTTAATTTCATAGGTTTTCATATTCCCTCCTGTAAAGGTTCTTTCCATTTTTCCGGCCTTTCTGCTGCTTTTGTGTTACAGGTCAAAGGTAAAAAAACGAAAAAGGTTTTATTCCGCCTTAACCGGTATTGCCTGTTTGCATTACCTTATTACGGATTCAGTTTTTTAATTTCCCGGAATATTCCGGGTTAGTAGACCGTAGGACATTTATTTTTTAACCTCCGGCATATTAATAATCGGCAGTTGAAAAAAAAGAATAAGTATTATTTAATTAGTCATATGGTTGTTGATTTCCATTGTCATTTTTGGGATTTATTTTCAGCCTGCTCTGAATGTTTACCAGAGGAGGGCAAATCAGAAGAAAAGTGTCTGGAATTTTTTAAAAGTATGCTTTCAAGAGATTGTTTTTATGTAAACTCTTTTTCCGGAACAGAATACAGGGAAACCATTTCTTTGCTGGAAAAAACAAGTGATTTTAACATAATCCCGGTTTTTGGAATTCATCCCCAGAATCCCGAGCCTTCCCAAATGGAAATTCTTTCCGGCTTAATAGAAAAAAAAATGATTTACGGAATAGGCGAGTGCGGTTTTGATATGTTTACCCCTGAATATGCCTCAACTCTTGAAAATCAGAAAATGGTTTGGGATTTTCAGCTGGATGAGGCTGTAAAAAAACAGCTTCCCATGATTATTCATGTGAGAAAGGCGCTTCCGCTGATTTTTGGACACATACCTGACCTTAAAAAAGTACCGGCAGTTATATTTCATGGCTGGCCCGGTTCCCCTGTGGAGGCGGAAAGCCTCTTGAAAAAAGGGGTAAACGCCTTTTTTTCTTTTGGTAAGGCCCTTCTCCAGGGGCGGAAGAATTCCCTGGAAACCCTTAAATTCCTTCCTCCGGAAAGGATTCTGACAGAAACGGATTTTCCATTTATGACCCTTAAAAACCAGGATTTTACTAGGCCGGTGGAAATTGAAAAAATAAAAAAGTTTATTCTGGACTTTAAGTCCCTGCCGGAATCCATGTTCGAAGAAATTCTTCTTGAGAATTGTTGTAATATCTTCGGGTTAAAGGGTGTTTAAAAGCTGCTCATAGTAAGTATAGGCTTCATTAAAACCGGAGATAATCCCCGGGAGTTTTGATTCAGCATCGGAAAGACTGTATCTGCCTTCTTTTATTCCCCTTTCCAAATCCTTAAACTTTTCCCCAAGTGTTTCGGCTCCCAAAGACAAAAGACACCCTTTCATTCTATGGGCAAGGCTTCTGATGGAATCCAGATCTTTTTTTTCCAAAAGGGCGTTAAATTCACCGGGAATATTTTTATCGGTTTCAAGAAAGTCCGAAATCATCATTTTTAAAATGTCCTTATCGTTATCCAGCCGGTCTAAGGCTCCGTTAATATTAAATTCCATAAGGTATACTCCTGTATGCTACATTGTATCATTTTTTTTTAAAAACTTGAATATCAAAGTTATTTTTTAATTCCTACCTTGCCACTCTGATATAAAATCAGTATACTTTTCTTATGACTGGAGATGGCAGATATAAAGTCCTTCCCATGCCCCCAAAAGGAAGTACCTTTCTAGTGGGGATGTCGGGAGGTGTGGATTCCTCTTTTACCGCCCTTTATTTATTGAACAAAGGTTATAAGGTGATAGGGGCAACAATGTGTACCTGGGACGGGGAAAAGTCCGTTTATAAAGATTCCTACAGGGATAATCCTCTTGTGTTGAGAGGTTCCTGTTATGGTCCTGATGAAGAAATAGATTTGCAAATTTGCCGGGATTTCTGTTCAAAATACGGTATCCCCTATTATACGGTTGATGTGTCCGAAGAATACAAAAATTCTGTTCTGGAGTATTTTACATCGGAATATTTAAGAGGCCGGACTCCCAATCCCTGCGTGGAATGCAACAAAAGGGTTAAATTCGGGGCATTTATCGAGAAAGCCCGTAAAACTGGAATAAACTTTGATTATTTTGCGACCGGTCATTATGCCAGGGTTGTAATGGACAATATTACAGGAACTTTTCATATCGGGAACGGCATGGACGGAACAAAAGATCAAAGTTATTTTTTGTATGGTGTGCCATCAAAAGTTTTGGAAAAGGTCAGATTTCCCTTGGGAATGATGCGTAAAGGGCATGTAAAGGCAGAGGCCCTTAAAATGGGGCTGGTTTCAGCCCAAAGGAAGGAAAGCCAGGATTTTATTCCCCAGTCCCAGTGGCCTGCCTTGTTTAAGGGGAATGTTCCCGGTCCCGGAAATATAGTGGATACCTGCGGAAAAATATTGGGAAAACACAAAGGGATTATTTATTACACAATCGGGCAGCGGCGTGGATTGGGAATCGGCGGCGGGGCTCCCCTTTATGTCCGTTCTATAGACAGAAAAGGGAATAATATTGTTGTATCCGGAAAGGATGGAATGTTTTTTTCCGGGGTTATTGTTGAAGATTCCTCCTTGATTTTTCCGGAGAATACAGAAAGCATGGAATTGTCGGTTAAAATCCGTCTGGCAAGTAAACCGGTGCCGGGCAGGGTTTACAGGTTGGAAGACGGAAGAATCAGGGTTGATTTTTCAGAAAAGGTCATGGCCGCCGCCCCGGGACAATCTGCGGTTTTTTATGATGGGGATGTTATTCTGGGCGGCGGCATCATAAGTGAGGTGATAGAATGAAAAGGATTTATCTTGATTACAACGCTACGGCTCCTGTAGATAAAAGGGTTCAGGAGGTTTTGGCTGTGGAGTTACGGGATGGATATGGCAATGCCTCTAGTCTTCATGAAGCAGGAAGACTGGCAGCAAAAAAAATCCGGGAGGCCAGGGAAAGGCTTGCATCTTTGGTTAAAATAAAAAATCCGGATGAACTTATTTTTACATCAGGTGGATCTGAGTCCAATAACACTGTTTTTTGGTCCATTGCTGCCAATAAGGAAAAAAGCCCCGGAAGGGATATTTTGATTTCTGCAATTGAACATCCCTGTGTTTTGGAGTCTGCAGAGAGACTGAAAAGCTTCGGGTTTAAAATTCATAAAATTCCTGTGGATGGCCAGGGGCTTATTGACATGGAAGAATACTCAAAACTTTTGAAATTAAAACCCAGGTTGGTTTCAATTATGGCTGCCAATAATGAGATAGGTACTGTCCAGGATATTAAAAAACTGTCCTCCATGGCCCATGAAGCCGGAGCTTATTTTCATTCGGACTGTGTCCAGGCAGTTGGAAAAATTCCTGTTGACGCCGGAGACTGGGGGCTTGATTATATGAGTATTTCCGCCCATAAAATTTACGGTCCAAAGGGAGTAGGGGCATTGTATGTCAAAAAAGGTGTTCCATTTGCTTCCCTTATTGCCGGAGGGCATCAGGAAAACGGCCGAAGGGCTGGCACCTACAACAGCCCCGGAATTACGGCTTTTGGAGTTGCGGCTTCCATTGCAGAAGAAGAATTGGAATCCTACAGGGCCCATGTCCTTCCCCTAAGGAATAAATTAAGGGATGGACTTGTTAATTCTGTTCCCAATATCAGGATAAACGGTTCCCAGGATTTCTTTATACCCAATACCTTGAGTGTTTCCTTTCCCGGAGCTGAAGGAGAAGCTATCCTGTTACATTTGGATTTATTGGGAATAGAAGCTTCAACGGGTTCAGCCTGTGCTTCCGGAAGTCTAGAGCCCTCCCATGTTCTGGTTGCAACAGGACTTGGTCCGGAACTGGCCCACGGTTCAATCAGATTCAGCTTGGGCAAATATACAACGGAAGAAGAAATTGATTACGTATTAAAAAACCTTCCCCCTGTAATAGAGAAACTTAGAAAGTTTTCTACAGTGGGACTTGTTTAGTGTTTGGTTTTTATTGCTATTAAGGCATTAGATATTTGGAAGCATTTTTTTATTTGAAATTGAAAATTTCGGAAATATTAAAGCCGGGAAACTTTCCGGCAGTTAGAAGGAGAGTTTTATGAGTGATTGGTTATATTCTGATACGGTGAAAGACCATTTTATGAATCCCAGAAATGTTCTAACGGAAGATGAGGCTTCCTGGCCCTGTGACGGCAGGGGTATTGTGGGAAACATTAAGTGCGGTGACCAGATGCTTATTTTAATAAGGGTAAAAGACGGCATGATTCGGGATTGCCGTTGGAAGACCTATGGTTGTGCCAGTGCCATAGCTTCGACTTCGATTTTATCAGAGGCAATAAAAGGAATGAAGCTGGAAGATGCTTACAAACTGAAACCCCAGGATATTGTTTCAAAGCTGGGGGGGCTTCCCGACAACAAGCTTCATTGTTCCGTCCTTGGGGACAAGGCATTGAGGGCGGCAATTGATGATTATCTTGCCAAAAACGGGCTTCCTTCTCTTAAAGGAACAGAGGCAAAGGAAGTTGTCTGTCATTGTCTTAACATTACTGACAAAGATTTGGAAGAAGCCTTTAAATCCGGGGCCGTTACATGGGAGGCCTGGCAGGAACGGACAAAGATAGGAACAGCCTGCGGGGAATGCAAAAAGAGGGCTTTGGAACTACTTCACGAGTTTGAACACTTGTATGGTTAAACTTTGTTGTTCAACATAAAGGTTTAAAATCCAGAGGGAACTTTATTTTCAGTATCATTCCGGTATTGAAAGTAAAGTTCTTTTCCTTTAATATTCACTTATGACAAATCCTGAAAGAATCCGAAACTTTTGTATAGTTGCCCATATTGACCACGGAAAATCGACTTTAGCCGACCGGCTTATTCAAAAAGCAAAAATCATTGATGACAGGAATTTCCAAAACCAGATACTGGATTCAATGGATATAGAGCGGGAAAGGGGAATTACTATAAAAAGCCAGGCGGTAACAATTCCTTATACTGCAAAAGATGGAAAAGAATACCAGCTGAATTTTGTTGATACTCCCGGCCATGTGGATTTTTCATACGAGGTTTCCCGGGCCATTGCTTCCTGCGAAGGTGCCCTTCTTTTGGTTGACGCTTCCCAGGGGGTTGAATCCCAAACCTTGTCGAATATGTATTTGGCTTTGGAACATGATTTAGAGATAATTCCTGTTATCAATAAAATTGATTTGCCCTCCAAAGATATACCTGCTGTCTTGAACCAGATTGACCATGATTTAGGATTGGATCCTGACGGGGCCCTCCAGGTTTCTGCCAAAACCGGGCAGGGGGTAGATGATTTATTTGAAGCCATTGTGGATAGAATCCCCTCTCCTTTGGAAAACCCTGCTTACAAACCTGACGGCAGGCTGCAGGCCTTGATTTTTGACTGTCATTATGACCCTTATCAAGGGGTTATTGTCCATATCAGGGTGGTAAACGGCAAATTGAAAACCGGACAGACAATTAAATTTATGAATTCCGGTTCTGAGTATAAAATTGAACATACCGGGATTTTCAGGCTTGCCCTTTTTGAAACGGGGGAGCTAAGTGCAGGCGAAGTGGGATATATAATTGCAGGAATAAAAACAGTTTCCGATGTAAGGGTTGGTGACACTATCACAGATGCCTTGTGTCCGGCTTCAGAGCCTCTTTCTGGTTTTAAAGAAGTCAAGCCGGTTGTTTTTTCTTCGATTTACCCCATGGACACAAATGACTACGATGAGCTTAGGGACAGTATGGAAAAACTCAAGCTAAATGATGCCAGTTTGACTTATGACAGGGATTCTTCCGTTGCCTTGGGGCATGGCTTCCGCTGTGGTTTTCTCGGCCTCCTCCATCTGGAGGTAGTGCAGGAAAGACTGGAGAGGGAATTTAACCAGTCCGTGATTTTTACCTCCCCTTCCGTTCGTTATCTTATTCATCTTACTTCCGGCGAAAGCATTTATGTAGATAATCCTGCTTCGTATCCGGATCAGGGAAAAATATCAAGTGCGGAGGAACCTTATATCCGGGCTTCAATTATAACTCCGGCAGAGTATGTGGGAAACATAATAACCCTTTGTGTGGAAAAAAGAGGTGTCCAGCAGAACATGAGTTATCTGGACCAAAAAAGGGTGGAACTCATTTACGAAATGCCGCTGGCGGAAGTTTTGTTTGATTTTTATGACAGACTTAAAAGTATTAGCCGCGGATACGCCTCTTTTGAGTACGATGTTTCCGGATATAAGCCTACGGATTTGGTTAAAATTGATATTCTTTTAAACGGAAAATCCGTTGATGCTCTTTCACAGCTTGCATACAAGGGAAATGCTTATGATAAAGCAAGGCAGGTTTGCGAAAGGTTAAAGGATGAAATTCCCAGACAACAGTTTAAAATCCCAATACAGGGGGCAATCGGCAGCCAGGTAATTGCCAGGGAGACTATTAACCCTCTCCGTAAAGATGTTATTGCAAAATGTTACGGTGGTGATGTGACACGTAAAAGAAAGCTGCTTGAAAAACAGAAAGAAGGAAAAAAACGGATGAAAATGGTGGGAAATGTTGAACTGCCACAGTCTGCCTTTCTTGCTGTTCTTAAAACCAAAGAAGAATAAAAATCCTTTTTTTTTGTTTTTATGTGTTATAATGTAATCCATGAAAAGCAGAGGTAGTTTTTTTCCCGGAATTGATTGGATTATTGGTGTTGTTATTATTATTCTCATAATAATTGTTTTTTCTGTGGGATTACTGGAAAAACCTGAAAGTCTCATTTATGATTCCTTTTTACACTTGAATCCCGGAAAAGAAGTTGTTGACGACCTTGTTATTTTAAAAATCGATGATCCCTCAATTTCAGCAATGGGGGAGTGGCCATGGACACGGGATATTATTGCCGACGGGCTTATAAGATTGAAGGAGCTAGGGGCAAGACTTGTTGTTTTTGATATTGAGTATCTTTCTCCGGCAGTAAAGGCTTTTAACAGTAAGTATTTTGAAGCAGACTTCCAGTTTGCATTGAATGATGCCTACAGTACAATTTCTTACGGAATTAATGAATTTGCCGGGGCACTGGCTTCCGGAAATTTTCCTGTGTCAGAATCATCAGAAGCAGCTGAATACCTGGATTCCCAGGTACTTGTTCCTGCCCTGTCCCGTTTGGAAGAAAATGTTTCGGAAAATGCTGTTCGGGACAATGACTTGTATTTTGCAGAAGCCATAAATTATTTTCAGAATGCTTTTCTTACAGTTAATACACAGGATGTAAACAGTATTTCGCCGGATAAGAATTCCCAAACCTTTGTAATGGAGAATTTTTTTCTCAATAATGTAAGGGATGAATCCGGTTATACATTGAAAGATAATCTTTCCTATTTGGAAAGTATCGGTGCATCTCCCGGACTTACACCGGCAGTAACCCCTTTGATTTACGGTGCAAAAGGTGCCGGTTTTCCCAATGTTGTTGTAGATCAGGACGGGGTCAGAAGACGGATTGAACTGATGTTTAATTACGGGGGACTTTATTTTGGCCAGTTGGTTTTTGCCCCTGTAATTTATGAACTTAATCCGGAAGAAATCCAGCGTACAAAACACAGCATTAACATAAAAAACGGGCGGCTTTCGGACGGATCAAATGTTTCTTTTAAAATCCCTTTGGACTCAAATGGTCATATGCTTATTAAATGGATACCGGACAGTTTTCAAGACAGTTTCCGTTCCGAATCTTATTATATGATTGAACAGTTGGATTTATGGGAAGAAAGTATACTTTCTCATCTTGAGGCTATTTCAGGATTTAAAATCGGAACTTCCCGGGGGTATGTTTCATGTGTGGATGCTGCCCAATGGCTTTTGGAAGAATACAAAAATATTTCCTCTTTTAAGGATTTGCTTGTTTCAGGTGAAGAAACAGACTATTCTTCCTATTTTTCCTTGCGGAATGATTTTTTTGATAATGTAGGATTTCTTAATGACCGGCAGTATGTAGACGAAGTCATTTCTGTTCTTGAGGTTGTAAGGGGGCAGTCAGGAAATGAAACCCTTTATAAAGATGTTGAAGAAAGTGTTATAAACAGATTTACTGCTTTGGAAAAAGACCTGGAAAATTATAAACTTGAATTACAAAGACTAAAAGATTTTTTTGATAATTCATTTGTTATTATCGGTAATACAGCTTCTGCAACAACCGATTTAGGTGTTACTCCTTTTGAAAAATCCTATCCAAATGTAGGTACCCATGCAAATATTTATAACTGCCTTATGGGGAGACAGTTTATTTATCCTGTAAATGCCTATGTTTCGGTTTTACTTGCCGTCATTTTTTCAGCTTGTATTTTGTTGCTGTTTCATGGAATGAAAAAATTCCTTAAAAAAATTATTGCAGGACTTGTATTCATTCTTGTTGTTATTTTATTTCCTGTTTCGGCTTTTTGCATCTTTGATGTTTATATTCAGGCTTCCGGGATTTATTTAAGCACAATATTGGTTTTTATTTCCCAGACTTTGATTGCCCTGCTTATTACAGAAAAAGATAAAAACTTTTTGAGAAAGGCCTTTTCAACATACCTTCCTGACAGCGTTGTTTCAGAAATTGTAAAAAATCCCGAAAAATTGTCTTTGGGAGGAGAAGAAAAAAGAATTACTGCTCTTTTTACCGATATAAAATCATTTTCCACTTTCTCCGAAAAGTTAAGTCCTGTGGATTTGGTTTCAATTTTAAACAGGTATCTTACGGCAATGAGCAATGTGATTCTCGAAAAAATGGGAACAGTTGATAAATATATCGGTGATGCAATAGTAAGCTTTTTCGGAGCACCTGTTTCCCTGGAAAATCACGCTGCAAGTGCATTATCTTCGGCAATAGAAATGAAAAAACTGGAAGACATTCTTAATAAAGAATTACTTGAAGAAGGTTTGCTTTCCGACCCTATTAAAACAAGAATCGGAATAAATACCGGTTCTATGGTTGTAGGAAATATGGGTACAAATTCAAAAATGAATTATACGATTATGGGAAATGATGTTAATCTTGCTTCCCGCCTTGAAGGGATAAATAAAATTTACGGAACCTGGATAATTGCTTCTGAAAGTACTGTGAAAGAGGCAGGTCCCGGTTTTGCTGTAAGACGGTTGGATAAGGTTCGTGTTATGGGAATTTCAACCCCGGTACAGTTATATGAAGTTATCGGTTATGCGTCGGAAATTTCTGCAGAAAAAAAGAATTTGGTAGATACCTTCCATAATGGACTTGATTTGTATCTTTCCGGAAAATTCCGGGATGCCGGGGAGACGTTTTCAGGACTCTACAAAAATTACGGAGATTTACCCAGCAAAACTTACATGGAACGGTGTGCCTGCTTTATAAAAAATCCACCTCCATCCGGTTGGGACGGTATTTACAACATAACCTCAAAATGATTTTCTTAAAATGAGAATTGAAGTCCTGATTATTTTGGAAAAATAAATGGCCTCGATTTTAAGGCGTTTATAAAATGAAATTCCAGGATCTGTGGCTCCCAAAATATCGGGAAAATGAAGGAAAAGGTATTCATGGTTTTTTAAATCCCGGGAAGGGACTGTAGAACCTGTCTGCTTTTCTCCTGTAAGTTCCCTGCACAGGTTTTCCAGATATGCAAGTTCGTTTTCCAGAAAGTTGAGGATTTTCTTAGGATTGTAATTTCCCCTTATAAATAATGTATCCTTTCTGTGTAAAGTTTTAATACCGGAGATAAATGAATTTATATTCCTTATGTCAGTCCTGGGAAAATCCAATGGAATTCCGGATGTCCGCAAGTCGTAAAAAAATTCATCTTTGAATATTGTATTCATAATTTCACCATACATATTCAAAGAGGGATCGCATAAAACCCTTTTTTTGTTTATTCCCCACACTTTAAATATTTCAGGAGAAAAGAATGTTTTCCTTGAACCGGGAGGTTGGAGTCTGAAGGCTGTATGTATATCATTCATAATCTGGTGGGTTCCCCTTGAGTGGGTTTTTCCTGGTTTGTATGAAAAATCCAGCCCGGAAAAAAATATTGGTTGGGAATTTTTATTCAGTAACGAAATTATTTTAAGAAGGGCAAGTCCTACAGAACCTAATGGCGGTATAACAGGAATACCTAAAGCCTTGATTATTTCCAGAAAATTACACCTTGAAAAATCAGAAAGAATAAATCCGATATTTTCTGTAAATTCCCTGTTTAACGAATATCGGGAAGTCAAATCACAAATAAAAAAAGGCATTTCAAATTCTTTATCATGAATCCGTTTTTTTATGCCGATAAAAGATTCATTGTTATATATTTGGGATTCAAGAACCACTACACAATCCGGACAGATGTTTAAATCAAGTAGTGGAATTAAAGCAGCGTCTACAGCAGCAACAAAAAAATCATTTCTTGCAGTTCGTAAAAATCCGGCAGTGTTTTCGAGAGACTCTCCTGCTCCAAGGGCAATTACTGGTTTGGTTATTTCCGGAAAAACTTTTGCCTCCGGGAGAAGGCTGAGGTTTAGAATAATATTCTTAGAATAAAGTCTTCCGAATTTTATCAGGGTCATTTTATTTTTCCAGGATAAGTTTATTGATTGGGTAAGAAGTTTTTCTGCAACTGAATACTTATCTTGGGAAAAAAAAGATCCTCCTGAAAAATCCAGCCGGACAACCCGCCTGAAATTCAAAATAAAGTTTTCCCCTTTTGATTCAAGCCATTTTAAAATGTCATTCCCTTTTTTTAAAAAAATATATTCCGTTTTTTCTTCCGGTAGATGCAGGGCAGAAATATAGTCTAATGAAAATTCATATAAGTCCGGATTCCCCTCTGTTAAAAGAATAAAAGAGTCCGAAGGGGTTTTTTCTGATAATTTTTCCAATCCGTAACCTAAAAGCGGTGAGGTACAGATTATAAGGGTCTGATTCTTAATTTCCGTGCAGGCAACAATTCTATCTACGGCTTCTTCCGGGTTATATTTTGAGTAAAGATACCTTTCCCTGTATAAAACAGAAGCTCCCCGCCTGGTTTCTACAAGACGGGGGGCCTGTGAATCATCCCTGTTCTCCCGGTTAAACCGGAGCCGGGATTCCCGGCTGATTTCGTTCATCAGTTAAAAAATTTCTGGTATGCCTGTGAAAAGAGATTTTCATGTTTTTCATTCAGCAGGATTCCGTATGCAAGTGTTGAGTCAGAAGCGGCGGTGATTCCTTCCCTATAATTTTTGTTTACCGTCTCATCGTCTCCGTCCTGGATGGTTTCCGCACAGCTGATTACAAGAACCTTGTCCCGGAAAACAAAGGGGTTTCCAATCTCATTATCATTAAGGGCAAAAGCTTCTTTAAGGAATACTTCATTGTACATGATTCCCGATAACCCTTCCGGCTCTGTTACACTGCCAATAACTGTTGTGTTGCCATAGTTTAGGGGAATAAAGCCTGTTTCAACAGGATTTAAACCCTCCCTGTTGCAGGCATTTCTAAAGGCTTGGGAAGATCCGATCCCTGCAACAAGATTTTCAGCCTCTGCAATAAAATAATCTTCTACCAGAGACTTTTCGTATGAATTAACATAGTTTTTTACTGCTTCAAACATTGTGTTGTCCGAGGAATCATAGGCTTTTTTCAACCCGTTTACCTTGACAAATCCGTAAAGGTTTCCCAGTTTAATTACCCCGGAAATTTCTCCCGGCGAAAGGGCATCGATTTTTTCCAAATCCTCTTCGCTCATAAAACGCTCTATCTGGTATCTGAAATTATTTGAAACCTGTCCGTTATCACTGCTGTAAGTCTTAGTTGAAAATTCCATAGCGGCATCTTCAAATGTAAGCTCGTTACCGGCTATTCTGGTTTTTAAATTCTCTGCAGCACTGCTTGAATCAGTTGAGATAATTGAAATGTCGTATTTTGAAAATTTTTCAGAATTTTCGTTTCCGTAATTCTCATATATCTCGTCAGGTACTGTTGTCATTGAGTACTGTCCGATGATAAAATTCTTTTTTGTTTTGGCCATCTCACCAAAAAGCTGGTACTGGCTTTTTGTAACAGGAATATTCAGCATATCAAAAATATATTCCTGATACAGTGTTGAATCTGTTATGTCGTCCCTCACCAGCTTCTTAAATGATTCAGAAGCAGCGTTATAGGCTTCTTTTGAGAATGTCTGGGTTTCAGGATTTTTATAAACAGGGGAATCAACAATCATTTTATTTATGATGGAATCAGGAATAAAATACCCCGCCTCTGTAAGATAATCTTTAGCGGCAAGTCTCAAAATGGACTGATAATAGGCCCCTTCCCAAAGTTCCCGCCGCTGTGTTTCATCTATGTTTCCCATTCCGCTGCGCTCAAGCTGATCCATGCTTGTTTTGATGTACGCAGCAAAAAACGAGTCATCTGTAAAACGGACCGTGTTCTTACCCCATTTACCGAATATTACCGAGCTGTATGTATCACCGGTTTTCGGACCGATGGCTGGCAGAAAAATAAAACTTATGGTTGTAAGGACCAACACTATAAGGATTCCGATATAGGCCAGCACTTTCTTTAAAGAAATTCCGTGGTTA
The DNA here is from genome assembly GCA_017694795.1 of Candidatus Gallitreponema excrementavium. Taxonomy (GTDB): domain Bacteria; phylum Spirochaetota; class Spirochaetia; order Treponematales; family Treponemataceae; genus Gallitreponema; species Gallitreponema excrementavium. The sequence continues at coordinate 33,737 of JADIMM010000080.1, read as the reverse complement.
TTGTTTTTTATAGGCATGTAAAACCCCTGAAAATAAGATTTAATAAACTCTCCGGTAAGAATATCATGGCAGTATAACCATTGTCAATTAAGGCTGAAACTACTTTTTTACATCATTTTTTCCTTTTCCCAGTTGTTTTTGAGGACTTGCCCCTGTTCCTGTTAATGGCTGGTTTTTTACCGGAATCTCCTGTTTTTCCTTCTTTTGCGGCCGCCGGGCTGTGTTCTGGACTATAGAAACCGTCTTTCCAGTTGAATCTTGTAGTTTCAGGAAGGGGAATACCCTTTTCCATATTCTGAATCAATCTGCGGTAAGACTGTTTGTTTACTTCAACTTTGGAAAAGTCAATGATAAATCTTTTAAATCCACTGTTTTTCAGAAAGGCCAGTTTATCCACGATTGAAAAAGGGTTTTCCGGAAGAACAAAAGACCCTTCCGGTGTAACCAAAGTCCGGAATTCCCCTTCCTGTTTATCGGAAAAGTTGACAAAGTCATAATATGCAGGAAGTTTGAACCTCATCCTGAACAGGGCCGGGTAGGCAAAAACCGTGACAAATGCATTTTTCCTTATTTTGGGGTCTACGGTTTTTTCAAGATTTTGCCTTGAATTTTCGATGGGACTTATAAACTGGTAAATTTTCTTGTCATTCAGCCAGTTAAGGGCCCACCTGTTAAATACATAAAGATAAGGGCCGGCGATAACGGTAACATTTTTCTGCTTGAAAAAGGATATATGCCCCGGATTGTTTACAATCCAGTGGTAATAACCCATTTCAATTAATTTGTTAATGTTCACAAAGAGTTCGTTTTCCAATGATTCCGGAAAGAAAGGTTCCAGACTGATAATGATTTCTTTTTTGGAAAATGGAAGAGGTGCATCAGAGTTAAGGAGTGTATTTTTTATCTCGGTGTTATACTCCAAAATAGCTTTTACAGGGCGTTTTATCTGTAAGGCATATAAATCTTTTATGGAGGATACCTGTACATAAAGTCCTTCCGGAAGGAAAGGGCTTTCTTTTTCAGCATCTTCAAATCTTGGTGGTTGCGGAAGGGGTTGGGCTCCCGGCTGTTTTCTGAATGGCGTTAAATCCCGAGGCAGAAAATGTTCGTATCTTTTTCCGTAAGTTTTCATTTGTATCAGATAAACAGAATCTCCTTGGGAAAAATTCGGTGGAATATCAATCCAGATTGTACCTCTCTCGTCAGTGCTGACAGTCTTTACTTTGTGGCTTTCCCTTCTGGTGTCGTCACTTTTATGGATTCGTATTGAATCCCCCTGCTGGGGATCATAGGTTGAATTTTTTATTGCCCCGTAACAAATATTGTTTTTATCCCTCTTTACCGAAGTAATTTTTCCGAGAAAAATCCCTGTTCCTCCCGCTTGTTTTGGATTTAGAAAATATTTACTGTCCGGTTCCGAGCCGTCGTCATTTGTGTACCAGTATAGGGTTTTTTCCCTTGCAAAGTCATTTGCCAGAATCCGCTTTGCACTTGCAATTGCCCCCTTTTTATCATTCTGGTAATTGTCCATAAGATATCTGTAGGCTGCCACGACAGTCCCCACATATTCGGCGCTTTTCATCCTTCCTTCAATCTTAAATGACGAAATTCCTGCTTCAATAAGATCCGGGATTTTTTCTATAAGCTGGAGATCGTGGGGTGAGAAAAAATACCCCTCCTGTAATTCACTGTCTGATTTTGCACTGTAAAGTCTCCTGCACGCCTGGGCACAGATACCACGGTTTGCTGATTTTCCTCCAAGATAACTGGAAAACAGACATAATCCCGACTCACTAACACAAAGAGCTCCGTGAACAAAAACCTCAAGCTCAATATTAGTAGAGGCTTTTACTGCTTTTATTTCCGGCAGACTCAGCTCTCTTGACAGTACAACTCTTTTAAATCCCTCCTTGCTTAAAAGGTTTGCACCCCTTGCACTGGAAATATTCATCTGGGTGGAACCGTGGAGTCTTAATTCAGGAAAGTGTGTTTCTGCCATTCTGGCTACACCTAAATCCTGGACTATTATACCGTCTGGTTTTACAGAGTTGAGATAGGCCAGGAAGCGGTACATTCTTTCGGTTTCCCGTTCTTCCAAAACCGTATTAACGGTTACAAAAATTTTTTTATTTCGTTTATGGGCGGCATACACCGCTGCTTCAAACTGGTTCCATGCAAAATTTGCAGTCCTCATTCTGGCATTAAAAAACTTCAATCCCAAATAAACAGCATCAGCCCCTTCTCCAAAGGCTGCGTCCAATGCTTCGATTGTTCCAGCCGGTGCAAGTAATTCTGCCATATTTTCTCCTGAAAAAAATCTTTTAAAAGTATATTGTAAATACTTATTAAAAAACAGTATTTTTAAAAATTTTTTACACAAATCGGTAAAACCATTGTATTCTTAGGAATGGAAAAGATAACAAACACTGTTTTTACTGACTTTCTGGAAAGTTTAAAGAGCAGAAATTTAAAGTTGTTTGCAATAATTTGTACTGTTCCAAATGATCTTCCTTCTACCCATGCCGTTGAAAACATAAAAAAAGTAGAAGCGGATTACAGGAAAGACTGTTGTTTTTACAATTTTGTGCTTACAGATTCCCTTGGAACCGATGAAACCCAGATAATATCGGTTCCTACATTGTTGATTTTTAAAAATAACGAACTGGTAAAGAAAGTTGCAGGAACCTTGGAACCCTACGATTACAAGGAAATTTTTGAAAACGGTATCCTTTAATGCCGTTTATTGTTCGTAAACGCTTGTGGAATTTTCGCTTCCGGGGCTGGCATCCCCTGTGTCGCATACTTGCCACATTTCTTTTGTTCTGGGTAGAATAGTTTCCAAACCCGGGACAAGCCCCAAAGTCCTTGTGGTTGTGGTAAGATTACTGCCTTCTTCCGTTGTTGTGTATATACCATTCTGATTCTTTTCATCAGGTCCCCAAATTCCGGAATTTACGAGACAAAGTGCTTTGTTGGCCAGGATTTCGCTTTTCCATTGTGATATATTTCCTTCTGTCATAACCGCCCCGTCAATGATTTTTCCTTCCTTTGTTTCATAAAGGATTATAACATCTGATTTTCTCAGGAGCTTTTTGTCTGTTTCGACCCAAAAATCCCATGCATTTTCATTTGTGTCAGTGCCACAGTATCCTGAAGTTTTTGAAAGCAAATCATCCTCGATTAAAGCACCTTCGGTTTCAGTAAGTTTTCTTAAATGAAGAGTGATGTAGTCTCCTTTTTGAATTTCCACCGGAGGAAAGATGTAAATCCCTTCTTCTTCGGCAGAAGCTATTTCAACTGTTACTCCAGACAGGTTTCCGTCTGATAAAGAACGGAATTCAATGAATTCTGCTTTAGGCTTTGAGTAATCTGTCCTAATTTCATTGATAAAAAGCCCTGGAACTCTGTCGTTAAATCCAAGAATGTTAAGTTCAAAATCAAGGGTTGATACTTTGCCGGCCCTGGCAGAACCGGAGATAATATATTTTTTCCCGACTTCGGTATTTTGTGGAAAAATTACTTCCACTTCTGTACCTGATTTTACTATTTCCGGAAACCCCAGGTCTGGCTCTGAAACAATTTCCACTTCGTTCACCGTTCCGGTGAATTTAATCTTAATGCTGTTCTTTGATAATACATGAAAGGCTTCTATTGCCGGAATTTCTTCTGCCTCACAGGTGATTGCTGAAATCCCTTCTTCCAGAGGACAGGCTGAAAATAACAGGGTTAAAATTGAAATTAAAATAATAATCTTTTTTTTGGACATTTTTACCTCCGTAGCTGTTTAAAGTAAAATTTCTTTTACCAGTTCAATATATTTATAATTGAATTTCTTTATTTTGCAGAAAAAATCTTTACATTTGAATTTTTTTTTTATATCCTCCAATACATGAGTTGTGAATCCGGAACCAAGAATCTTTTTCTTCAATCTCCCCTTTATTATTTTTCAAACCACGGAGGAAATTCCGGGAAGAAAGAAAATCCTGGCGGTAAATACCTTGGTTTAGAGTCCCTGATGGACTTACTGCCCGGGGAAATTTCCATTACAAGGGAATGTCTGGGGGATATGTTCAAGAGTTTTATGGAGAAAGATGTTCTTTTTTATTTTAAGGCAGATTCCAAAATTGGAAAATTAAAAGCACTTCCCGCTGATTTTTTTACAGAAGGTTTTTTTTGTGGAACAGCTTTACTCGGTGAAAGGGAGTACAATATTGAAAACCCAGATTTAATCATAAAAAAGGGTAGTGTATACGAATTCTTACCTGGGGAGTATCTTGTAACCCAGGGGGCCGGATTTGACCCGGAAATTATCAGGACTGCCGGGTACAATTTATGGTTGGATTCAATTTGGGAGGGTAAAAAACTCTGCCAAAACGGATATTACCTGAGGTTATTGGGAGAAAAGGGCTCTGCATTATTTCAGGTTATCTGGCCTGTAAAATAAAAAGTGTACCCCAATAAAATCTGTGATTCCAAGGGGTACACCTTACAGGAGGATTTTATATCTTTTTTAACTAATTAATGGTAAAAGTTTCCACCATAAAGCGGGAGGATGGCCCGTTCCTGTCATATTCTTTTTTTTCAATTATGCAGACTACGGAATTTCCGGTTTTATTTGTTATTACCCGCCGGATTTCATAATCCGAGACATTCTTTCTTTGGTAGTCTGGATTTCCAACCTTACCGGAAAATATTTCATTTCCATATTCATCAAAGATTCTTGTATCTATGTAGAATGATGAAAGTACCTTTGAATCCTTTCCGTATACACTGGATTTCAGGTTCATTTCAAAATTTCTCTTTTTTTCAAAGTCTCTGAAGGAAATGTTTTTTCCCTCATCTGCTGCATCTGCAAGAACAAAAAGCGGTTTTCCTGTATCGGAGTAGTCGATTCCCATAGCTTTTGCCTTTCCATCTGCTGCACTGATCAGCATATTGAAAAGTCCCTTGCCGTCTTTTCCTTCGGTTTCTTTTGAAGGTAACCTTCTGAAAACCCCGCCTTCTACATATTCATTTTTTTCAACATCCACAATATATATTTCTGCATATCCCTGGATTTCTGAGTCTGTTACTCCGTACTGCCCGAACATATACTTTTTCCCGTCTTTTGAAAATCCAAGGTCAACAAAGGTTGCCAAATCACCGCAAAAAACAGACAGTGAAAACAATGATATTAAAACTGTCAGAAGTGTCTTCTTCACTATATTATTCCTCCTCCAAATAAATCTTTTCAGTATCTCACTTGTTTTATCGGTATCAGCCATTAAAACTTGATAGTGTTTTATTTCCGGATAAATCTTCTGCTGCATTCAATGCGTTGCGGCTTAAAACCGGTATCCGGGCATCCCTGGGAAAGAATTTTTACCTGTCGCTTTACCACTATAAAGTCAAATTTTCTAAGATTGAAAATACTTGGTTTTCCATGTATTATTATTCCGTATGACGATAAAAAACAGAAATATATTGATAATTACAGGAATTATATTGAGCAGTGTTCTGTTTCTTCTTGGTGTGTTCCTTTTTGTTTTGTGTTTGATAAATTTTGATAAGGTTTCCCGTTTGTTACCTGTTTACAACGGAAAATTATGGGGGTGGTTTGTTCCCTTTAATTCAATCTGGGTTTCCATGGGGGCAGGGTTGTTTCTGGGGTTAGGGGGAATTGTTTCTTCCCTGTTTGTGGTTAATTTGTTTCAAAAAACCCAGACTTCGGAAATAAGTTTTTATGTTCTCTTTTCTGTTTTTTCAGTGCTGGAGGTTTTCCGGATGGTTTTTCCTTTTCAGGCTTTGTATACTCTTTCACCGGATTTGCTTCTTTCTGTGTCCCGTATATTGCTTTTTTCCCGTATTCTTGGAATGCTGGCACTGGCTGGAACCGGAATTTTTAGTTCCCAAAGCAATTCTTCCCAAACCGGAAAGATTATTTCCTCAATAATAGCTATTTCCTTTTTTTTCGCCTTGTATATACCATTTGATACCGGAATGTGGACTGAATGTCTTATTCATAAACCCGGTTATTTATCCATGTTTTTTGTTCTCTATGCTTTATGTGTAGGAGCTGCATTCTTTTCCTTTTATTGTTCTACTGAGGCCCAGACTTCCGGTGAATTCAGGAAAGCTGCCTGGGGAATTTTGTTTCTGTTTTTGGGATATCTCGGACTTTTGCTTACATCTTCCCTTGTTATAGTCTGTATTGCAGTGGTTTTTTATGTTCTTGGAACTGTTTTGCTTTTAAGGGGTATACACCGGTATTACTTATGGAATTAACAGCTGCCCGTTGTGTAATTTTTATTTGCAGGGCAGCTGTCTTGGAAATTTAAATTTTTCCGGCAAATTCAACACATTTTTCAAGATCCTGTGGCTCCGGAGTTTCATGGACAATGAGGGTTTCAGCTACTTCTGCTCCTGCGGCCCTGCACCGTTCTTCCCAGTCTCTCATCCACTGTCCGTCTCCCCAGCCGTAAGAGCCAAAAAGTGCAACTTTTTTTCCTTTAATTCCTGGTTCAATACCGGAAAAAAACGGCTCAAAGATTTCTTCTTCCAGTACTTCTGACCCCATTGCAGGACAGCCTAAAATCAGAATCCCGTAGTCAAGGGCCTTGTCAGGTGTAATGGAACCGGCAGGAAATAGTTCTGCCGATTCAGGTCCGTTTTTTTCCCGGTAGGCTTTGTAAATACATTCTGCCATAATTTCCGTATTTCCGGTTAAACTTGTATATATTACTGCTGCTTTCATAGAACCTCCTGTTATACAGCTTTATTATTTAGCAGGCATAGGGTTTCCAACGGTCTACCTCCGGTTACAAGAAAGAGGCAGTCCTTTCTGCACCTGTTATACCTGCGAAAAAGGCGTCTTGCCTTTCGCTTGTTTCCGTAAACTTTCCAGTATCCGCAAAGTTTGTAATTTTCCCCTTTGTTTTTGATAAATCCTGCAACATCGGAAGCGGGATACCCTAAGAAAAGCCCGATTTCGTGGGGAAAGTCCGGGCTTGAATTTATTCTCTTCTCTAGGAATTTGATTTTGTCCTCGAGGGAAGATTCAGGGGTATATCCTTCTTTGTCCAGAATCTTCATGGCCTTGGGATTTTTAAGGGTTTGTTCCAATAAAGGTTTATTGTAAACAAAAATAAGGACGGAACCCTTAGGCCTGACGATTGGATGAAAGTATACCCCGTAAGTATTACAGCTCTTGTTCAGCAGAATGTTTTTTTCAATTACATCTCTGGTACTGTATTTAGTGCAGCTTACCAGGTTAGAGGGTTTTAACCCGGTTAATGCAGGACCACAGTGATAGGCCAAAAGCTGTTCGATACTCATGAATCCTCCTTCCGGTTTTTCCGGTTGAACCGTTTACTAAGTATTTTAGGAGAGTTACTTAATAAAGTTAGTTGTAACTAACACAAATAAGTTAGTATAAACTAACAAGTATGTCAAGCAAAAACTCCTCTTTTTCATGATTTTTCCTGGATTTTATTCATCTTCAGGTGATTTTTCTTTTGGCAACAGGATTTCTCCTGAAAATTCTTCAGGAACCCTGTACCAGTCGGGTGGTACGATTTTGTACTGGGAAACCAAATCAATAAAGTGGTAGCGGTCTGAAACCCCAAACTGCTGGTATATTTTACGCATCATCTGTTTTACTGTCGAAGTAGAACAGAACAGTGTTTCCCCTATTTGGGAATATGTTTTTCCGAAAAGTACTGCATAAAGGGCATAAAGTTCTCTCTGGCTCAAATCATACTCACAAAGCATAAGCTCGGATTTTAAATCCGGTTTTTCAGGTATCCTGATTTCCGGAGGGAGGACATCCCTTATCGAATCCCTCAGTTCCAGGACAAGAACAACCAGGATGCCGCACAAAAAAATCGAGCAGGCCAGGGTGCTGAATACGGTTATAACAGAAAACCTGAACTGGGTCAGTATAAATGCAAGGTAGACCCCCACTGCGATTCCAACCTTTATTTTCCAGTGTTCCAGAAAAAAACCCCTTATCAGTGCCAATCCGAACGCTGCCAATGCTGTAAGGGCTGAAAGTTCTATCATACCTAAAAATGCAGCCCCTAGTGAAAAAAGATAATGGGGGATTACCAGGCAGGGCCACCATTTGGGGCGGATTATAAAAATAAGACAGCTGAGACAAACAAGCCCCAAGGCTGCAAACACTGCTATGTTTTTAGGCGAAAAAACAGGAAATGCAATTATAATGTTTACTGCCAGAAGAAAAAGGCAAAGAAAAATGATGACTCCGCTGTATACCCTCTCTGCTATGTATTTGTTGTTTTGTGCCATTTATTCCTCTTGAAAAACAGTACTGTCCGTAATTTCCACTGTCATACTATTATAAACTCTATTACTGCCAAAGTAAATAATAAAAAAATTAAAAAAAATAGAAACTTGAATCTCCAAAATTTCTAATAACCAGGTACAAATTCTGTTGTACCTGGTTATTTTTTTTTATAACCCGGTTATTTTTTTTATCCCTTGATTGAAACTTTTACATGCTGGGACTATTATTATCTTGACATATTTTAAAAATATGTAATATTCAGGAGGTAAGGACAGCATGAAGAAACTTTGTTTTGTATTTTTTGTTTTTCTTTTGTTTCAAATTCATGCCCAGGTTTCTGATTCGTATTACTTGGATTGGAATTCTCCTTTTTGTGGTGGTTTCGATGCAGCTGTATTCGACAACTGGTTTGTAAAAGCTTCCTATGATGCTGATAACATTCCATGTTATGTTTTTTTTATGCCTCAGGATGGCAGGGAATGGGTTTACCTTTCGGAGAATAAGGCCGTAATGGACGGAACCAAAGATCAGAATACTGTTGCTACCGGAATTTCTTTTCCTGAAAAAATAACTGTCTCCGATGTTGAAATAACAGTATATTGTGGTTGGAATCCACTTTTTCCGGAAGGAATGGATTCTTATCCCGGGGACTTTATAGAGCGGTTCAGGTTTTATCAGTTCAAGGGTGATGCAAAAATCCTTGGTATGGGGGTATCTTTGGACAATTACATTTTTGCCGTGGATACGTATTCAAAACTGGTTTTTGCATACGGTGGTATTTCCAAAACGGAGAAGAAATTCGGGAGGGAAGTTCCATGTGCCTATGTACCGGTTGAAGGAATTCCCCTGTGTAAAACCAGTTTTTTTTACGAAAATGACCCGATTGGGTTTGTAACTCAGTCCGGAAAGGTTGTGCTTTATAATGAATATAAGGAAGCAATGATCAGAACCGGCGGGGTGGATTTTCTCCCCGGGGTAAAGGATAAAAACAGGAGGACGGCTGTGTTTTCGGAGGATGGAGCCGGTTGTTCCCCGTTTCTTAACAAGCAGAATTATGAAGGTGTGTTTTTTGAAACAGTTTTATGTTCAAGATGACCCGGAGTGAAAAAATCAGGAGATTGTATTCCATGAAAAATGTTCTAAGAAGTATTTGTATATTCGGTATATTGTTTTTGTGCCTTGCAGGATGCAAGAACAATCTTCTTCCAAGGCCTGATCTTGGTACCGGAAGTCTGATTGATGTTGGAAGTGCCTGGGGGGCTCCCCAGGGGGTTACTGCAAGTCAGGGACTGAAAGGTAAAATAGATTTACAATGGACTCCCGTAAAAAAGGCTGTACGATATTACATATACAAAGCTGATACTCCTTTCAGTAATTATGTTCAAATAGGGGAAACATCGGATTCTACCGCCTCTTATTCAGTTGTGGTTTCAGCCGGGACAGATGCCTATTTTAAACTCAAGGCGGTGGATATTAACGGTAAAGAGTCATCTTTTTCCACAGCAGTAAGGGGAACAAGCCTTGCAAGGCCTGTAATAAGTGATATTGTGGGGGATTCGGAGGCTGGTGATACCAGTGTGACAGTTTACTGGTACATGAATAACCTGGATGCCTATAGTGACAACGTCCGCTATGACGTTGTATGTCTTGATTCTTCGGGAAAGGAGCAGTTGCGTATTTCTGTTTCTTCCGGCAAAACAGAAGCTTTGGTTTCCGGACTGGTTCCCAATACCACCTATTTGTATCAGGTAGAAGCCTACAATGTGACAGATCAGTCTCTGGTTGAGGAAAGCGATGCCATGACAGCCCAGACTGCACGGAGGCTCCGTCCTGATGCACCGGAAAGTCTTACTGTTTCCCAAGGCTTGTACAGTGACAAGGTTTCTGTTTCTTTTAATCTGCCTGGAATGGTGGATGTTGCTGTCGAAAAAAATGTATATGAGCAAAAGCCCTTGTACTTTAAAATATACAGAAAACTTGTGGACGAAGAAGATTCATCCTATATTCCCGTCTGTTCGTACTTTGGAGCCTATGAAGCCAATGCCGGCGAGAGTGGAATCTGTTTTGCAGGGCAATATACACCTGACACTCCGGACTCACCATATAAACCAGGGGCTTCTGTTGTCTGGGAAGATACAAATGTAGAAAGGGGGCGGCAATATGTTTATAAAGTGCAGTCCTATGCTGATAATGTATCAAATCTGGTAACCTCGGATTTGTCGTCTCAAGCCGGTACAGGATGGCCTGTTTCCACCGCATCCTATCAGATGAAGAATGTTGTATACACAGATGATACGAAAGCCGGTGTACATATAATGGCTATGCTTCAGGGAACGCTGGATTTTGATGCAAAAGGGCTTGATGATGATTATGCTTTTGATTTGTCCTATTCTGTTAATAAAATAGATCCTGTTTCCGGAGTATTGATAGAACCTGCCGAGACAGTTCAGTTAAGTACTGGACTAACCCGTTCCCAACTGGAAGAATCTTTCTATAATGTCGAGTTGCCGGAAGGTGAGGGGAATTACAGTTTTGTAGTAAAAATCACCAACAAAAAAAGCGGTTGGAGCGAAGAAATAAAGTCTTCCAACAGCCGTTACATAGTCGAAGACCTTAATCCCCTTATGGTTGAAAACGCCTTTGTCCGGGATGGGTTTGTTGACAAATTTGAAATCGGCTTTACCAGGTATCCTGTAAATACTTACAGGCTTGAATACAGGCTGGACACAGAAGATGAAGATTCATATAAGCTTATAACCGAAATTAAGGCAACTGATGTTTCGGAATCAGGCAGTGAAGGAACTTCTGAGGAGTATGTGTTCTCATTTACCGCCACCGATGACGGCAATTATACCGTAAAAAGCGGGGATGCCCTTAGATTTAAAATAACGCCTGTTGACAGTAAGGGAAAAATTGGGGTTCCTTATAGCTTTGACCAGGTTTTTTATACCCTTGGAACTCCCGGTGTAACCTTTGATAGTGTAACGGTTTCGCAGAATTCTCTTTCTGTTTCCTGGCCTGAAATTGAGAAGGCAACCTCCTATGTGGTTTCTTATAAGTATCCAGGTGTTTCTGAAAATACAAAGGTAATGAGGGATGGTGAATTTATTACCTTTGCACAGGCTTATGAGGCAGATACTAAAATAATTCCTGTTGCAAAGGAAGATGGGGATCCCGGTGTAGTAAATACCCTTTCTTGTACTTTTGAAAAACCTATCGGTTATGACTACATGGAATTTTCCGGAAGGAATGTTGAAGTCACCGTTAAGGCTCTTAACGAAAATCTGGAAAATGTTTACACAGAGGGAAAAACCGTTGTATATACCCTGGGTCCTGCAGCAGCCGGAACAACAGCTACAATTGCCGCAAATGAAAACAGTATAGATGTAAGCTGGAAAGAAGTTCCCGGAGCCACCGGATACCTTATTGCCAGGACCCGGTACGGGGCATCCAATTCCGATGATTCAAGAAGTTCAGACGGGGAATTCGTTTATTTTTACGATGTGGATACGCAGAATTTGACCGTAGTGGGGCAGGATGTGACACCTGTTTCTTCGGTTGCCGCCGGTGAAGGTGTTTTTACCCTTTCTGATACCTATACTGACTCTACGGATGTTGACCTGGATGATCCGACCCGGAAATTCCGTATTGAACAGGATAAACTGGGCTGGGGATATCCCTACCGTTACCAGGTTATCCCTGTAAAAACAAGTGTTCCTGTATTCAGCCGGGACGGGGAAAATATAAGCCTTTGTACTGTAGACGACGTTGTCTTTTTGGATGCAGATAAAAATTATGTTGTAGGTTCCGCCATTGGGTACGGCCTTGATGTTAAAGCCACAAAGGCGGAAAGTGCCGACACCGTTACCGTTACCTGGACAAAGCCCTACATGGGAGGAACCGGGACTTTAAAGCCTGTGCTTTTAAGGGTGGAATCCGGTATGTCTGAAACATCCTGGACTACCTACTCCCAGGCTGATTTTGAAACAGAGGGAAGCAAGGCTACTGTTCATTTAAGTGGGGATGGGGCAAACAGAAACAAGGCCTATGACTATGTTGTTAAATACGTTCCTGACGGAAGCTCCGGCTTTACTTATTCTCCTTTGGCAGCTTACACAGAAGCACAAAAGGGGGACTCTTCCCTGGATGAACCTGCCAATAAGGGGTATTTCTTCTCCGTTGTGGGGGCAGAAGCCAGCAAAACAGACATAAAAGACGGCGGGGCATCTACCTTTGCAGAAGAGCTTTCCATTACTCCTTATAACTGGACTGAAAGGAAAAACGGTCCTGAAAAATACAAGGTGTATGTAAAGAATAACAATATTGACGGAAACTACAATCTTGTAGCCACCATACCGGTAAACAAGGAAAGTTACGGTACCCCGGCTGTAAATGTGTCTGATATAAATGTTACCGTTTCCGGTTCCGGGCTTCGGTTTACCCCTGTTTTCTCCGGTGATGTCCACGGAGGGTTATTGAAAGTCCTGCGGGACTACAAGCACTATTACAAGATAGAAGCAGTCCGCACCATAAAAGACAGTGACGGGGTTGAAACCGAAATAACCGCTGTGTTGGGAGACGACGACAGTATCTGGGGGGCAAGGCAGATAACGGCAAAGGAGTTTGCAACAGCCTCTGCAATATCTATTGCAGATTCAACCTATGATTCAAGATATTGTACTGTTACTAAATGGAATATTGGCTACAATAGAACTTTTGAGTTTAATAATGGAGCAAAGTATTTTTTGAAAATTTCAGGTACATTGTATGGATATGCTACTGCAACATGGAATAAACCTCGTTGGTATGGAGCTGTTTGTGCCGGGATTGGAGGAGAAGCAAGTGGTGGAAAATCAAGTCCTACTACTTTAACTCTGCAATGTAATGATAATGAAGTAACCATGTATCAGGGAACTGTAACCATTGATTCCATGAGGAATGGAGGTGGAACTTACACGGTGAATTACAACAACCAAACAGGAGATTTCCGAAGTGATGTTTCCGGATATTTCGTATATAACTGACAGGGGAGAGGTAGAGAAAATGCGTAAATTTATATTGTTCTTACTCCCGGTCCTCTTCCTCCTTACTTCCTGTGCTGATTTGTTTCAGACCAAGATTGCCATGGGGCCGGGCTCCAATGGAAGTTTGAGTGATATTTTTGTTACGGAAAAAGAAATAACCAAGCTGGATTCTTCTTCCCAGGTTTTTGTTTCCAGCGGCCTGGCAACGGATTCCATCAGTATTTCCTGGCATCCTGTGGATTATGCCGTTTCCTATTGTCTTGAAAGGGCTGTGCAGACACCTGAAGACCCGGGCTATTCAGAAGGAAAGGTACCTGAAAATTTCGAGGTTATAAACAAGGCTGTATACGGAACTTCCTATACCGATGTTATCCTAAGTAATCCTTCTTATACCAGTGAAGAATACGGATACAAATACTGGTACCGTGTATATGCGGAAAACAACCGGGAAAAATACGAGGCCAGTGATCCGGCCCTGTGTTCCAAACCGGGTACAATGTTTGCCCCTCCTGGAAATGTTGATGCCACGAAGGGGGCTGCTTCTGATAATATAAGGGTTACCTGGGATTTTGCAAACAATGCGTCAGGTTATGTGGTATACAGAACAAAAAATTCCGACGGAACCGGTGCTGAAGAAAAAGCCCGTATAACAGGTAATCAGAACTGGTACAAGGACACGATTGAAGAATCTGAGCAGGGGGTGGATTTTTACTACATCGTAAAGGCTGTAAATTCTGCCGGTGTTTTAAGTGAGGCTTCCAATATTGGCTTGGGATATTCCCTTATGTCTGGGGCTCCCCAGATGCCTTCTCCTGTAAAGGTTTTGACCCGGGGAACGTCCATATCCGAAATTAAATTAAAATGGGATGCTTCTGCCTCCGGAGAAGGGGAGGTTAAATATGCGGTTTTCCGTTACAGTTCTATTGACTCCAGTCTTACCCAGCTTACAAGCGGGACTACAGCCTGTGAATGGACTGATAAAAACAATGTTAAGCCGGGTATATTGTATTATTACCAGGTCCAGGCCTGGGTGGAGGATGAAACCGGCAAAAAGCTTAAAAGCCAGATTTCCACCGTAGACCCCTTTGAAGGCGGTACTGATGAGACTTCTGAAGGCTTTTTATTAAGTCCCCCTTCCGGAATTGGTGTTGCGGCAGATCAGACCGGCCACAGTATTACCTGGCAGCCGGCAATCGGGCATGAGACAGAACAGGCTTTGTACGAATATGAAATTTATGGTTCTGACCGGAAGGATGACGGCTTTGCCTTTTTATGTAGAACAGCCCCCGGTGAGTGTTCTGCAGAGCTTGCCGGAACCAGTAAATTCTACCGCATTAAAACTTTATACGCCAGTGTTTCCAGTTCTGAAAGTGACACTGTGGCTCCTGCTCCCTTTGCAGCAGAAAATGTCAGTGCTTCCCGGGCGGAAAATCTTGGGGATGCAGTCCTTTATCCTGCAAATTCCTCCGGGGTATATCCTGTAAAAATAACCTGGGAGCCTCCTCAGGGAGGGGCCTCTGCCTACCATGTTTACCGTTCTACAACCAAAGATTCCGGTTTTAGGAAAATTACTGATGTACCGGTTACTGACTGTGAATTCGTGGATAAAAATGATACGGCTAAGGCCGGAAAATACTACTATTACCGTGTCCTCGCCCTCAATGAGTTGGAACAGGGGAATAACTATTCCGAAACAAAGGTGGGGTACGGAGCTTTGACCCACGAACAGTACATTCTGGAATTTAACAAAACAATACTGAGTTCCCAGAAAAAACTCAAACTGATGCATAAGCCAAGTACCAGTGCCTTGGGGTCTGAAGAATACCAGGGGGATATTTCCGGTAAGGTGTATTATAATGCTACCTTGAACGGACTTAGTGCCAGGATAATTATTCAGTATACGGATTATGCAGATTCCTATATCGATAATAATAAGGATCTGGGACCCTATTTTGTTTTGTCAGGAAACAGCAATACTTCGGCAAATACTTCTGCCAATGGAGGCATGGACGGGACAATTAACTGTACCGGAATGTATCCTGGAAGCGTATCTTACGATGGAATTGAGATTAAGGGCGGTGATGCCGGTGGCGGAACCTACGGTGTAAAACCAGTAGGTTTTGAAAAGAAAGATGTTTCATGGACTGTTTTAAATTGAACAGTCAAATTTAATAAAAGGATGATTTTATGTATATTAAAAGAATTTTTCCGGTACTTGCTTTGGTTCTATTAATTGCAGGTTGTACGGCTCCCAGTCCCCTTTACGGGACATGGACAGACAATAAAGGTAATCAGATAACTTTTATTGCAGATAACACTTATACTGCAAAAATTGTGGATTCTGTAGGTGTTTCTACAATGTACAATGGTGATTATAATGTTCTTGTAAATGCCCTTAGTTTTGTAACCGAGACTACAACAGTAGTTACCGAATGGGATATAAGGGGAAATATGTTGTACTTGACCTGGGTTACTGCCGAACTTGATGAAATTAATCTTACCCTTTACAAAACAGCATAGGTTGTGCCCGGATGAAAAAATTAATTTCTGTCTTTTTATTTGTATTCTTCAGCTTCTTTTTATTTGCCCAGGAAGAGGTTCCGTCCCAGGAAGAAAATCTGGATCCCTTAACGGGATTTCCGGTCATAGAGGAAAAGCCCTTTGTGGTTTACAACGAAGGGCTTGCCACCTCCTGGGTAACCCGTGTAATGAAGCAAAGTGGCCGCAGCAACTTTGTTTTCAGTGATTTTCTTGCCGGGGCATATTTCGGTATCACAGCCCGGAATATGGAACCAATGGACTTGACTGTGAGACTGACGGCCTATTACCCTCTTTCAAGTAAATTTAACGGTCATCCTCAGGTTTCGTCATCTCCGTTGCATTATGCCCTTGATTTGTATGTTGCCCCGACTTTGAGGCTTACTATGTGGAATTATGTGTATATCAACCTTTCAGGTGGCCTCCATTTCTTTTTCCAGAACTCAGAGCGGTGGAATTATATTGATTTGGGAATTGGCGGTCTTGCCGGTTTGGAACTCCCGTTGTCCAGGAGATGGACAATCCTCATTGACGGTATAGCCTCCTATGATTATGGTAATTTCGGTACAAACCGGAATCTTGAACCTTATAATCATGTATGGCAGTACCAGTTATCCCTGGGGGTCAGATACAGCAGGGCCGGGGAAAACCAATATTCATACATAGATTCGAGAAGAAAAGGCTGATGAATCCGGCTGAAAACAGATGCCGCTTTTGTTTTTCGTCTGTCAGATTGCCGGTAATCAGTATCTTTTGGATTTCCTGGATTAAAGACTTAATGCTTAAAGTTTGACTGCCCTGTGAATCTTGAAAATTGCCGTTCCTCCATCTCGGCATATAAACCGGTCATCCATTGGCTTAAAGATGAGTTTTTATTTCTTCTCCTTTTGATTTAGGTAAAAGTGGAAATTATCTTTGAATTTACTGGATTATAACAGGCTTTAAATGTTATACTGTTCATAGCAAGATAAAATGGAAAAGAGGATAGAAAGTATGAACTTGGTTATAACTGATAAGCCTCTGTGCTTTTGCGAAAAAAAAACCGGAAATTACAAATATATAGATTTGTCTTCGTTAAGAATTCTCAATTGCCTTGGATGTTTCAGCTGCTGGGTTAAGACACCAGGGGCCTGTGTAATAAAGGACGATGCCCCTTGGGTATATCCTCTTATAGCAAAGGCAGAAAATCTTATATATGTTACTAAGGTTGTTTGGGGTTCCTATGACATACCATTTAAGACCTTGTTTGAGCGTTCCATTCCCATTCAAAAGGCTTTTATCAGGCTCCATAACGGGGAGACACACCATGAACAGAGGGATGTAAAGGAAAAAAAGGCTGTTATAATAGCCTATGATTGCAAAACTAAAGAAGAAGAGCAAACTTTCAGGTATCTTGTGTCCAGAAATGCGAACAACATGAATTTTAAAGAGTACCAAGTAATTTTTGCCGCAGAAGAAAACCTGGCAGAAATTGTATCGGAAGAGGTAAAAAAATGGGAAAACTGCTGATTGTAAACGGAAGTCCAAGGGCTCCCAGATCAAATTCAAAGAAATATATTGAAATCTTTTTGCGGTACTTTAAAGAAGATTATGAAATTTACAATGTGACTGAAAATAAACACAGTGTTATTTATGATAAGCTCAAGGATTATTCCAGAATTCTATTCGTTTTTCCCCTTTATGCAGACAGCTTGCCGGCATCCTTGATGCGCTTTATGGCAGGGGTGGATTCTTCAAAAATCTTACCGGGAACTGTAATGGGGGTAATAATTAATTGTGGTTTTTTGGAACCTGAACAAAATAATGCAGCTCTCAAAATTATGGAGATTTTTGTAAATTCTGTAGGCGGAATATGGGGTACCCGGCTTGCCATAGGTTCCGGGGAGGCAATCCTGACAACTCCGTTTAAATTCCTTGTGGTACGAAAAATAAGAAAGTTTGCAAAGGCTTTTAAGCAGAATAAGCCGGTTTGCAGTTATGTAACGATGCCCATATCAAAAAAAATGTTTTTGAAAGCTTCCACTGTGTACTGGGTTAATTACGGCAAAAAAAACAGGATTACGAAAAAGCAGATGGACACAATGGTTATTCAGGAAATATCAAAGAGTTGACCCTTGTGTAATTATTTTTTAGTTTTTTTCCGCTGATTTTTATGTAAAATACAGAAAACTCTTTATATATATAATACGGGGTTAGACAGGTTCCCCTTAATTTTTATATATAGAGGTTTTAATGAAAGTCCTTTTTGTTACTTCGGAACATCCTGAAAATCAGTTTGGCGGGCTTGGGTCTTTTACCAGGGATTATGTTAAAGAATTAAAAAAGACTGTAGAGGTTGTTGCAGTTTATTTGCATTATTCCTCTGAAATTCCACCTGAGCCTGGAGGGGCTATAGATTATGTCCTGGTTCCCGAAAAAAAATTTCCATCCGTGTCAATCGAAGGGAATATTCTTGAAACTGCTGCAAGTTTTTAGGACAGTCTTGAACGGATTATTCTGGATTTTAAACCTGATGTTATACACTGTAATGACCGCCAGACTTATCTTCCTTTCAGGTTTAAAAAAAATGTGGTGTACTCTTCCCACCTTATGTATACGGATTTAATCGGAATGAGAAATCTTAATGATATTTATTTTCCGGAACAGAAAATAGAAAGGCTTGCACTGGAGAATTCCGGTGCTGTTATAGCCTATTCTGATTTTTCGGCTGAAAGAATTTTAAAGAATTCACGAGCGGAGAATATTTTTGTTCTGCCCCTTGGAATAAATACGGAACTGATTTCAAGGTTTTCCAGGGCGGGAAAAAAACTGGACCAGAAGATTTTGAAAGGGAAAGAGCTTACAATAGGTTATTTTGGGAGACTTGAAAATGTACAAAAAGGTTTTTTAAAATTTATTGAGGCAGTGAATATTCTTGGAAAGAAATTCAAAATTGAAAACAAACTCAAGTATGTAATCTTTGGCAGGGGGAAAATTCCTGCCTGCATTGATATTTCTTTAATCGACAGATCCGGATACCTGAAACAGGAAGATCTGTATAAGGAAATGGCTGAAACAGATATAATGGTTATGCCAAGTAATTATGAGCCATTTGGACTTGCAGGAATCGAAGCAATGGCTTCCGGAGCATTGCTTTTGTGCACAAAAGGTTTAGGGATGGATTCTTATGCTGTTTACGGTAAAAATGCCCTTGCAATTCCCGAAAACCCTGCCGGTATTGCCAGTGTTTTGGAAACAGCCGTAAAAAATTATGACAAAATGGAAAGACTTATTTCCAACGGAATCAGCGAGGGCAAAACCTGGTCATGGAAAAGATCTGTAAATGCCCATTTGCAGATATATGAAAAAGTCAGGCAGAAAATGACAAGGAGTTTTTCATACAAAAAATATTTTAATATTGTACAAAAATTTAATAATGCTGAGTTATACCTGAAGAATTCCGTATTAAGAAAAATTGATACTTTAATTTATAAGCATACTTTAGAAAACAATGAAATGTATTTTATTACCTGCGGAGCAATTTGGGATTCTGAAGAAAAAATGGTTTCAGTTACACACAGGGATTCAAATTTTGTGGTTTCTAGTCCTGAAATTATTTTAAGAAATCTCAGTGGGACTGTATGTTTTATAGGGTCCTGGGAGTTTGTTTCAGATCCAAGGGCTGTATTCAGGCAGCTGATTATTTCAAGGGTGGAAAGGGTTATTATATATTATTGGAACGGAGATGATTTACCTTGGCAGATTTTAAAAATGGAATCCTATAATGATTTTGTGATGTTACTTGATGGTTTTTCAGCATTCGCAGAATTTTCTTTTATGGAATGTAATAGTAAAGAGGCAGCCCCGTTTAATTGTATAGAAATCGGATTTAGGTATACGGATGTATGTATTGCTTAATGTATTTTATAGATGTTCATGCTGTCAGGTCTAAGAAATTTCCGTAAACAGGGTAAAACCGTGATACCGCAAAATAAAAAACATTTGAGTATTTAGAGAAATGTTTTAAGTTAAAAAAAATATTTTTTTTTAACTTAATTTATTTTATATAAGGAGGAAAACTATGGAATAATCGATTATACTTTTTTATGGTTTGTTGGAAAATCATTTGATTTTTTTTGCCGGCATATCCTTAGGGGGTTAAATAGGATATTGTTTTTTTCGTATAAAATTTTAAGCTTAAAATACTGTTGGTATTTGCTTGAGATGTAAAAAAAGTAGGAGTATTATGAAAGTTTTACAAAAAAGTTTTTATGAGCTTTCTTTTGATGATTTGCTTGGGATAAACGGCGGGTATTCATCCCGTTCCTCTTCTGCAGCAGGATCATCGTCTGGTTATTCCTCCTCTTCAGGGGGAATTTATTCAGCCTGGAATAATAACAGTAAAGGTTCTTCTGTTCCGGCCGGTTCTTCCGGTTCTTATGGTGTTGCGGTAAGTATTGGTGAGGGAGGGGAATCTTCTTATTCAGTGATAAGTACCGGTGTTGATACTGCTTCAGGGGAGGATTTGGCTAAAGTGGTAAATGGTGTTTCCTGGCCGGTGGGAACAGAGTCATTGGAAGACGGGACAGCTGTTACCAGTGAATATGGGATACGGGAAGGAATCCCCGGTACTGCAGATTCAACTTCAGGTACCCATTTCCATGATGGTGTTGATATTGCTGCAGAATCCGGTACAAGAATCAATTCTGTTGGGGATGGGGTTGTAGTGGAAGCAGGCTATTCTGAGGATTACGGTAACTATGTTGTTATTAAACATCCATCCGGTGCAAGCTCAAAATATGGTCACTGGGAGGATGTTTCGGTGGGTGTTGGTGATACTGTCAAAGCTGGTGAACAGATCGGTACAGTAGGTTCAACAGGAAATTCAACGGGACCCCATCTTCATTTTGGTTGGGATGGAAATGGAGACGGGAAATACAATGATCCTAAATATGATAATCCGTCAAGTGTATTGTCAGGAGGAACTTTTTAATGAAGAAAATAATTGCCTTGGCTTTAGTAGTGTTTGGAGTATTAAGTGTATTAGGTGCTGCTGTACCGGCGGGTTTGAATTTATACCCTTCTGAAGCAAAATTTACAGTGGTTGATAAAAAAGGAAATGAATTTAAATTGGGTGCAGATATAAACGGAGTTTATGAGGTTCTTGGTAAGCCGGGCAAGGTTGAATCTTCCGGTGACTATACTGTGTCAAGTTATAAAAGCGGTATGGCCTTCCTTTCAAGAAAATCAGACGGTCTTGTAGAAAGCATCACTGTAACAAAAAAAGGATTTACTCTTGGAGAAGCAGGCTTTCAGGTTGGAAAGTCAACTTTGGAGGATGTTTATACGGATTATAAAAACGGGCTTTACAAATTGTTTATGGAGGGAAGGAAACTGGGGATAGGATTTTATTCTGACCTTACTGTTTACGGTATTAACGGACCTTCTAAAGTTCCTTATTTTGATAAAGAGTCCCGCTTTTATAAAAATGCTTTCATGTATGTGGACTTTGTATTTGACGGCAAAAATAAAAAATGTGAGAGTTTTAAGATTTATTGTCTCTTTGAAGACTTAAAATCTTTATCTGCTGAAAAGGGTAGTTTCCCTTCTGTGGAATTGATAAGCCTTTATGACGGTAACGGAAATATTTTCAGGGCAGGGGAATCTTATGAGGGTGTTACAGAGGTTTTGGGAGAACCGGATTCCGTAAATACCGGAACCCTGTATCCCCCTGAAAAAGATAAGTATAATCAGGTCGTTTCGGTGTATGATTCCGGGGTAACTTTTACCTATAGAAAGGGTTTTGGCAGGGTTGAAAGAATTATTACCGAAAAAGGTGGTTTTAAAATCCGGGATAAAATTATAGGAGTAGGAAGTGATTTTAACACCATCTATGATTTGTATTGTTCAGGTCTTGTTGGGGTTAGTTTTGCCGGAAAAGACCTTTCCGTGACTTTTGGCACCGGAGATGAGGAGTTTATTCCTTCAGAAGTAGAAAATCCAGAGGTTTATTCAATTTTTGTGGATTTTGTATTTGACTATGAAACACAAAAATGCAAACGGATTATATTAAGTTGTGAAACAGGTGTATGATTTTTATAAAACGTAGTATATTTTAAAAAGTTAATTGAGATTTAAATTTAAAAAACAGTTTAAAAGCCGCCGCCTTTTTTTGCTGCGGCTTTTGATATATTAAAATAAAACAGTTTTTAAGCTGTGCCTGGATTTTTTGATTTTTTTACCACCTTGACACTAAAAGGCTCATTATTTACTATATAAGCACTATGACAGCCAATGAATTGCGTTCAAAATACATTGAATTCTTTAAATCAAAAAATCATGTTGAAATTTCCGGGAAGTCTCTGATTCCCGATAATGATCCTTCTGTGTTGTTCACTACGGCAGGAATGCATCCCTTAGTTCCATTCCTTTTGGGAGAACCTCATCCTGCCGGTACAAGGTTGACTGATTACCAGAAATGTGTAAGAACCGGTGATATTGATGAGGTTGGAGACCCCAGCCATCTCACCTGCTTTGAAATGTTGGGTAACTGGTCTTTAGGTGACTATTTTAAGAAGGAGGCAATAGCTTACAGTTACGAGTTTTTAACCGGAAAGGAATGGTTGGCTCTGGATCCAAGACGGCTTTCGGTTACTGTTTTTGCCGGTGATGAAAAGGCACCCCGTGATGAGGAATCTGCTGCCTGCTGGAAGGCTGTGGGAATGCCGGAAGACCGGATAGCTTATCTTCCTGCCTCTGACAACTGGTGGGCAGCCGGACCTACCGGTCCCTGCGGTCCAGATACAGAGATTTTTTATTGGGTTGGGGAAGGGCTTCCTCCTGCCGGTTCCAATAAGGCTGTTGACAGCAATAACTGGTTGGAAATCTGGAATAATGTTTTTATGGAGTATAACCGCATTGACGAGAATACTCTTGTAAAGCTTCCAAAGCAGAATGTTGATACCGGTATGGGGCTTGAAAGAACAACCACTATACTGCAGGGTAAAACTTCTGTTTATCTCACCGAGATTTTCCAGCCGATTATTGAGAAAATACAGGAGCTTTCTGGGTATCAGTATGGAACTGATGAAGAAAAGGACCGTTCAGTAAGGATTATTACAGACCATATAAGGTCCAGTGTTTTTATTATCGGAGATCAAAAAGGTGTTTCACCCTCAAATGTAGGTGCCGGTTATGTACTGCGGCGCCTTATAAGGCGGGCAGTGCGGCATGGCAGAAAACTTGGAATAGAGAAACCTTTTCTTTCTGAATTAGCTGATGCCGTTATCGATAATTTTAAGGGCCCTTATCCTGAATTGGAGGAAAATGCCGGAAGAATACATGAAGAACTGGCAGCAGAGGAAAAGAAATTCAACGAAACCTTAAAAAAAGGCGAGGCTGAATTTGAAAAGCTCCTTCCGAATTTAATGAAAAATCCCCAAAAGGTTATTCCAGGGCGTGTTGCTTTCAGGCTTTACGACACTTTTGGATTCCCCATTGAGTTAACGGAGGAATTGGCAGCAGAAAATGGTTTTACCGTTGATAAGGAAGGTTTCAGGGAGGCCGAAAAGAAACACCAGGAACTTTCGAGAACCCAGAGCGCCGGTACTTTTAAAGGGGGACTTGCATCACGGTCTGAAATAACAACCCGTTACCATACTGCAACACATCTTTTACAGCAGGCACTGGTGGAAGTTTTGGGTGACCATGTGGCTCAAAAAGGTTCTAATATTACCGAAGAACGGATGAGGTTTGATTTTACCCATCCACAGCCTATGACTAAAGAAGAAATCCAGAAAGTTGAGGATTTGGTTAATCTTCAGATAGAAAAGGATTTGCCTGTAACTATGGAAGTCATGGATTTGGAGGATGCAAAAAAAGCCGGAGCCCGGGCTCTTTTCGGGGAAAAGTATGAACCCCGTGTCAAAGTTTATTCTATCGGTGATTTTTCCAAAGAGGTCTGTGGTGGTCCCCATGTGGAGCACACTGGGCAGATTGGAAAGTTTAAGATAACAAAGGAACAGTCTTCTTCTGCCGGAGTAAGGCGGATTAGGGCTGTAATTAGTTGAATTTTGTAACCTCATATTTGTAATTTATGTTACAATACTGTATCGGTAAGTAAAAACCGCTGGGTTTTATATAATTCTGTGGTTTATCCGTCGGTTAAAGACTTCTGTTGGTGAAAACGGGAGTTAATATATAGTTTTCCGGTTGTTCCGGAATGTTAGGATGTAGATTTATGAAACGCTTTTTTTCACTTTTTTTTCTGATTGCTGTGGTACTTTCAGGTCTTTATGCCCAGTCTGATTTGCAGACTATTGCCATCGTTAAGCTCGGCAAAACAGAACCCATAACTTTGCAGCAGCTGAAGGCAAGATGTACGGCTGTTGAATTCCAGTATGGCAGGCCTTTGACCGTTGAGGAGCGGAAAGTGGTTTTAGATCAGCTTATAAATGAAAAGTTGATAATACACGCAGCCGAACTGGAGAACATTGCCATTTCTGGTGACCAGCTTAACCAGCTTTTTAATGAATTTATTTCCAGACAGTTGGGACAGGCTGTAACAGAAGAACAGTTTAACGAGATGATTAAGCAGCAGATGGGGATTACTTTGGATGAGTACATGAAAAAGTCCAACGGTATGTCGGTGGCAGAATTCAAGCAGTGTCTTAAAAGCCAGCTTATAGCCCAGCAGTATATTACAAGTAAAAAGTCCGACGAGCTGAAAAAAGTTGAAGCTCCGACAGATAAAGAAATCTCGGATTATTACGAATTGAGGAAAAATGAATTTGCAAGACCTGACAGGCTTACTATTTTCCTTGTGATGGCAGAGAAAGGGACCACGGAAGAATCCGCCAAAGCGGCAGATAAACTTATCCGGGATTTGCAGTCTCAGCTGAAAAAGAATCCAAAAAATGCGGATTCAATAGCTGAGAAAGGAATGAAAGATGGTTCAGGGTATAAGGCTGGAAATGTTTATATCCTGAAAAACGTGGCATCTGCCCAACAGCTGGGTATTACACTGGACGGACTTATTGAGATATTCGATAAAAAAGACGGGTATCTTTCCGAAATTACAGAAAATGACGCCAATTACCAGTTTTTTATGGTAAGGGGCAAAGAAGACGCTAAGATTCTTACTCTGAACGATGAGCTTCAGCCTGGTTCTGGTGTTACTGTTAAAGATTATATCCGTGAAGGTCTGCTTGCTGAAGAACAGAACCTTCTTTTGGAGCAGGCTCTTAACGACAGTATTGTGGAACTTAGAAAAGACAGTAATTTTTCATATCAGAAAAGCGGTGA
This sequence comes from Candidatus Gallitreponema excrementavium, assembly GCA_017694795.1. GTDB lineage: Bacteria > Spirochaetota > Spirochaetia > Treponematales > Treponemataceae > Gallitreponema > Gallitreponema excrementavium. Next base: position 8,609 of record JADIMM010000080.1, on the reverse strand, counting down.
GAATTTAGATAAGGTGCTGGGTTGGTAAAATGGCCAGCGGAAGAAGGAAGGGGAGGATTATTGCTTTACAGGCTCTGTATTCCTGGGCCTGTAATGGCGAGCCACTTGAAGATTTGCTCGATTTTGAATGGGTTGACCAGGAAAAAAAAGAGCGGCTGGGAGAGGATGGTTTGGCTTTCCCAAGAATCATAATTACCGGTACTATCGGGAATATTGAGCAGATTGACAAGATAATAAAAGAACACCTTATAAATTGGGATTTTGACAGATTGAAAAAAGTTGATGTGGCCTTACTTAGGATGAGTGTTTACAGTCTTTTGTATCAGAAGGAAATTCCACCTTCTATAGTCATTGACGAGGCGATTGATATGGCAAAGGAATTCGGAACGGAGGACTCCTTTAAATTTATAAACGGAGTACTTGACAATATCCGTAAGTCCTTGGCCTTGTAGGTTTTGGAGTTTATTGGTGCAGGGATCAAGCAGGAAAATTCTTTTGTTTGCCGGACTCTTGGGGGTTGTGATTGTATCCTGTGCCGTTTTGTTTTTTGTTATTTATTCCGGTCCCCAGTTTTCGGTATTGCTGGAAGATTATGACCGGGCTTTTCTTTCCGGTGAAACTTTATTGTGTGATTCTATACTTAAGAGGGCTGAAAAAAAGTGTTCAACGGCGGAAAATTGGCTTTCAATTATAAAAAGGTTATATAATCAGGAAAATTACCTGAAAACCCTTGAGTGTTGCGAAAAAGCTTTGGACAGTTTTCCGGGTAACCAGACCTTAAGGCTTGTTTATTCCAGTATAGCAGTAAAGGCCGGTGAGTATCTTCTTGCCGGAAATCTTGCCCCCGGATTGGACGGAGAGGCGGGCTATGCCCTGAGACTCTGGATTGAAAACAAAAAAGAAGATTTAGGTGAAAAGGATGCCTATGTATATAAAAACGGTGGAAGATTACTTAAAAATCCTGACTATCTTGTCAATGGTGCCCTGATTTTCAGCTTGTCCGGGGATTACAGCAATGCTTTGTCCTGCATTCCTTCATATACCGGGGAAGCTTTTTCTCAGGTACCTCTTATGTGGGCATTGCTAAATTATGACGCAGGGAACTATCCTAAGGCTTATTACTGGGCAACTTTGGTAGGTAACGACGAAACTGAATATAATAAGGCTGAGGCTTTGGCGGTGATGGGGGATGTTTCCTATCTCCAGAACAATTTTGATTCTGCGGTTGCTGCCTGGCAGTCCCTGATTGCCGGGTACGGGCATGTTTTTCCCCATTGCTGGTACAATCTCTACAGTTTAAAACAGGAAAATAATAATTATTTAAGGAATCTTCTGTATAATTTTCCGGATTTTCTTCCGGCTTTGCAGGCCGTTGCACATTCAGCTTTTGTATCTGAATCACAGAAAAGCAAAGATCTCTATGAGGAATCGCTTGTGACGGAGGGTATTTATACTTTGGCAATGGAAGAAGAAAAGAAAAATCCTCCTTTCAGTTATGCAGAAGTTGATTCATTTTTTTCTGCTGCCGGGAACACAGGGCTTAAAGACAACCCTCTTTTCGAATTAGAGAAGTGCCGTTACGGGGAGCTAAAAAGACAGGGGAATACTAATACTTCGGATTTGTGGTTTCTTTTGGAAAAGTATCCGGATACTCCGGAAGTAGCGAGATATACCATGTGGAGATTCTTTTCTGCAGGAGATGTGGAAAACGGCTGTCTGGTGTACAACAACTGGATAAGTGATAATTCCGTTGACGAAGAATGGCTTCCTTTTTTTGGGGGGCTTGTTTCTGCGGTAAATGGAAATTATAAACAGGCAATGGAGCTTTTCCGGCGTACCGCAGGGGATGATTCCGTGACATGGCAGGCCATGGGAAATATGGCTGTGGTTGCCAAGTATTCAGGAGATTGGAAACTTGCTGCCGAGCTGTTTACAGATACTTCCGGGGTTGTCCAGGACAGAAAAACGGCAGCACTGTTTCATATTGAGGCCGGAAAACTTTTTGCAGAACATAATATTTATGACCGGGCTGCAACATCCTTTGGATATGCCATGGATCTTGCACCTGATAACTATGAAGCAAAATATCTTTATAATACTGTAAGGAATACAGTAAAGTAAATCCGGGATTAACTTTACAGAATAAAAGACCCTTTTTCTGTTTTTTCGATTTGGATTGCAGAAGGAATCCACTCTTTTAATTCCGCTATATGGGAAATTATCCCTACTGTTCTTTGCCCCCTTATTTCTTCCAGAATTTCCATGGCTTTTTCCAAGGTTTCAGAATCCAGGCTTCCGAATCCTTCGTCAATAAAAACCGAATCCAGTTCTATATTGCCGTTTTTATTTTGAATGGAATCTGCCAGTCCCAGGGCAAGACTGATGGATGTCATAAAGGTTTCCCCTCCCGACAAAGTAGTACAGGGTCGTTTTTTCCCTGTGTATGAATCAAAAATTTCCAAATCCAACCCGGTTTTTGCATTGCCCCGTTTTTGTTCTGTATTGACAAGAAGTCTGTACCTTCCGCTGCTCATTTTATCAAGCCTTTTACTGGCATACATGGATATTTCTTCCAAATAATTAGCAAGTATCCAGGCATCAAAAGTTTTATTTTTTGGATTATTTCCGTTTAAATCCATTGCCAGGGAATTCAAGACTTTCGATTCGTCGGATAGTTTTTTTCTTTCTTCTTCAAGATTTTTCCAGCTGACCAGGTTGTTTTTTAGTGTACTTATTTTTTCTGTAATTTCCCTAAAACCGGATAGCAATTCTGAATCCTTAGCCTTTAGTTCCAAAAGTTTATTCTCAAGAATTTCAAGCGGAGGAATTTCCCCGAGTAATTCCAGCTGCTCTCTTGTGTTTGCTAGATTTGCTGCATTTTCCGTTAAATCTTTTTCGTATTTTGAAATTTCCAAAGAATAGGATTCTTCTTCTGCCTCTGAAACAGCAAAGCTTTTAATAAGATCCAAAAGCTCTCCTGTTATACTTTCTTCCTCATTAGAATTTAAATTTAATGGAATTTGTCCAGCCTGTGAGTTTATCAGAGGATTTGTTTTTTCTCCCGAAACAACATCGTAATTCATAACGAATTTTCCGATTTCTTCTGAAACCTTCAAATTGAGGTTTCTTAAATTTTTAATGTTTTTTTCCAGCTCTTCAGTCAATGTTTCAATTTTAGAGTCAATTGAAAGCAGATGTTTTTCAGTGTTATGGAAATTTTCGGTTATCATATTTATATCCGTTTCGGACTCACGGATTTTTTCCTGTATTATTTTTTCCGTTCCTGTTATGGCATTAAAGGAAATTGAAATCGTTCCGGAGGGGCTTTGATATTTTGAGATGATTTTTCCGGCTTCGTTCAGGTTCTCCTTAAGGGGTGCATTTGCCTCTTTTTTTTCAGCAATTTCTTTTTCCAGCTCTGAAAGAAGATTCTTTTTGGAGTCAAGTTTTTTTTCGGATTCTGACAGTAGGCTTCGCAGTTGGTTCAGGGTGGTTTCCCGGTGGGTATTTTCTTTTATCCGGTTTTCAACTTCTTCCAGTTTGTTTTCTGCAAGGAGAATTTCCTGTTCCAAAGCCAGGAGGGATTTTCCGGGTTTACAGGCTGGGACTTCTTGCATTTTTAAAGTATCCGGTATTTTTAAGTCCTGAAATCCGTGGGATACCAAGACTTTAAAACTGGAAATTACATTTTCTGAACAGGATTTGAATTCTTCCCCTTGTTTTTTCAGGTTTTCTTCCGCTTTGGTTATATCCAGTCTGTTCTGTTCGGTTAAAGCCGCTGTTTTTATTTTTTCGTTTTCGGTGTCTTCAATTTCTTTTACAAGACAGTCTAACAGGTTGTCGATGGAAATATCTATTTTTATTGCTTTTGCAGGTTCGGGATGATTCCTGCTCCCGCAAACAGGGCATTTCTCGTTTTCTACAAGAATAAGGGACAGTTTTCCTGCCAGGTTGCTGTTTATGTTTTCTTCTTTTTTTTGTTCTATCTGCTTTTTCTCATGTTTTTTTCCAGAAAGTTTTTTTTCAAGCTCTATTAATTTATTTTCTAATTTTCCTTTGTTTAATTTTTTGTCATTGAGATTTGCTTTTTCAGCTTCAATTGATTTTATGCAGTCTTTTGTTTTTTCCAGTAATTCGATGTAGCCGGAAAGGTTTTCTTTTATTTTATAAAGCAGGCTGAAGTCTTCGGATTTTTTTTCAATTTCAGAAATACTTTCCCTGGTCGTCCGGGATTCATTCAGGATTAAGTTGATTTGTTCCCGGGTTTCTCCGGTGTTTTTTTCAAGCTCTGCAATTCTGGACTGGTTCTCTTCCTGTGATTTGTAGGATTCTCTTGCCTTAGTTATTGCGTTAAAATCCTTTAATAGATTTTCTTTGGCGTTTTTTAAAGCCGGGATTCTTTCCGTTTCTTGTTTTGAATTTTCATGTAATATTTCTGTTTCTGCCTTTTCGGCTTTTAATTTTTTCAGGTCATTCCGTTTTGATTCAATTTCTTCCAATTGGTTTTCTCGCTGCTTGATTGCTCTTTCTGCATTTCTTGCCTTTGGGGCCAGTTTTATTATATATGAGTAGTTGTTTATCAAATCCCTTTTGCTTTTAAGATTTTCACTTTTTTCAGTCAATTCTTTTAATCTGTTCCTATGAATTTCTTTCGTTTTTGCCTTTTCAACTTTTTTTGAGCATTCGGAAATTTCCGCCTGGTTTTTTCCATATTGTTCTTTAATTCTGTTCGGTTGTTTTCCATCACCGGAATTTCTTTTTCAGCGGTTTCCGGATTAAAATCATTTTGAATTGCAATAATCTGGTTTTCAACGGCTTCGATTCTGGCTTTGTTGATTTTATTTTTTTCCATAGCGGATAATATTACCTGACGGTATTTTTCCACAGGAAATAATTTTGAGAGGACTTCTTTTCTGTCCGTTGAATTCATGTGGAGAAATTCTGCAAATTTTCCCTGGGGTAGTAATATTATGCTTGAAAATTCTTCTTCGGATAATCCCAATAAATTTTCCACCGTTTTTTTTATTTCTGAAACTTTATCTGAAAGAATTTCTTTTTCCCCGTTCCGGTTTATTTTATAGAAAACGGCTTTTTCTTCCGTGGGAACGGTTTTACCGGTTTTTGCTGAAAGTTTTTTAAATGGGGGATGACGGATTATCCTGTATTTGCAGTTATTAAGTTTAAATGTAAAATCCACAAAGGAATCGGTTTCCGGCGGTGAAAACTGGCATTTCATCAGGTTTTTATCAGTTCCGGCCCTTGTTCCCGGAAGTGCTCCGTATAAGGCGTAAAACATGGAGTCAAAAAGAGTGGTTTTGCCGCTTCCGGTTTTTCCCGATATAAGGAAAATATCCCCAAGTGAATCAAAGTCTATAGTGTTTTCGCTGGAAAAGGGGCCGATGTTATTAAGTATAAGTTTAACCGGTTTCATTTTTCAGTTCCTCCAGTAATTTTCCCAGGTAGTTTTTTTCCTTTTCTTTTTCTGCAAAAAACTCTTCTGATTCATTTTGGTAAATATCCCTGAGAAATTTTTCGTAATCATTCAGGATTCTTTCTTCCTGTGAAAGTTTAAGGTATTCTGTATTTGCCTGTTTTTCATTTTTTTGTCTGTCCTGCTCCGGCTCCAAGGCTTTCTGTCTGATTGATAAAAGATTTGGAAACCTTGGTTTTAACAGCAGCATTGGGTTTTCGACAATTCCTCTGTCTTCCAAAGTTATTTCAAGGTATTGGTCTTTGTAAGTTTTAAATTTATTCCCGGTCATGAAATCGGAAAATTTTCCCTGCAATTTTTTTAGCTTTCTCAAGGGGTTTAAAGGAACCAGTTGTATTTCCGGTTCTGTTTTTTTTGTTTTTGGTTCAATTTTTACCCTGATGATGTTCTTTTCCGGTGCTTCATCAAATGAGTATTGAAGGGGGGAACCGCTGTAAAAACAACTGCCGGTGATTTTCTGGGTTTTATGAAGATGTCCTAAGGCTGTGTATGTAAAATCCTTGGAGAAATCCCTTGCAACAAATTCTGTATCTCCCAGGGTTCCCCTTTCCGACTGGGATTGTTCGCCGCCTAATGTGTACAGATGGGCTGCAAGTACAGATGGTATTTTTTTGTCCATTTTACCAGTAATTGCATTTATGCAGGTTTGGACCATCTGTTCCTGCCCCGGGGGAAAAAGAGTGTCTTCCAGCCGGGGAAATGTAAAATCAAAGTTTTTTCCATACAGATAAGGAAGAAGGAAAAATTGTACTTTTTCCCCGTTTTTTTCCACAAGTACCGGGGTTATGCTGTCTTTTATATCGCTGACAATGTGTATTTTCAGCTTTTTTAAAATCCGGGAAAGATAGGCAAGTCTGGAGCTGCTGTCGTGGTTTCCGGGAATTATCATAATTTCAAGTTCCGGAAGTCTGGTATAAATTTCTTCGAGGAAATTGCTGAATAACTCAACGGCTTCCTGGGAAGGGAGACTCCTGTCATATATGTCCCCGGCGATTATAAGAACATCATATTTTGACCCTTCCTCCATTCCTGCGGGATTTTCAAGCTCCTGAATTATCTGTTTTAAAATATATTTTTGGTCTTCCAGAAGAGGTTTATCGTATAAGGTCCGGCCGATGTGAAAATCCGATGTATGTAAAATCAGCATGGCTCATTCTATCACAAAAAATATCAGAAAATATACCTAAAAATAATTTTTTTCTCTTCAATTATGGCTGAAATAATCCCTTGTCTTGGGGGTTATATATTTTGACATAATTGAAATTTATGATATAATTTGGGTACAGGTTCCGGGCGGGCCTATGTTTATCTTATGCTAAAAAAAATATTTTTTAATGTTGCTTTTTTTGTTTTAATTTTTACGGCCGGCGTGGGTGCTGCACTTTTTTTCACAGGTGAAACAGCCGGTTTCAGGAATTGTTCAGGAATCGTTGCTCTTGTTGCTTTGGTTTTATTTGCCTGTGTTTATTTCTTGAGCTTCTACGGTAAAAACAAGCAAAATAAAAAGGTCGGGCAAGGTCTTGATGTATTGTCTTGCCTTGCAGGTGATGAATCCCGTAAAGTGTTTTCCGGTTTGGGACTCAATCAAAAGATTTGTGTTATCGAAAAATCTTTAAGAGAGCTTTTTAACAGTATTTCCCTGGCTTCGGGAGGTATACAGAAGAACTGCTCCGAGTCAACAGAGGCCGTAGCCGGGATTGCTTCTACTGCAGAGGTTATAAATGGATCGGTTGAAGGTATTTACAGTGAAGTCCGGCATCTTGCAGGGCTTGTGGGAGATGTAAAGACAAAGATAGATTCAATCAGTAACGGGATGGTCCAACACATATCCAGAATGGAAACCCAGGCAGCTCATGTAACAGGAACAAATACCCAGGTCGGACGGATTTTGGAAGCCATACAGGGTATTACAGAGGAAACATCTTACGAAAAAGCTGCAACTGAAAACCTGGTAAAGTCTGCATCGGAAGGAAAAGAGGTTTTTTCTGAAACTTTGGAAAAAATTGCAAAAATCGGGGACAGTATTGAACAGATAAAATCCATGGTAGCAATAATAGATGATGTAGCGGAGAATACAAATCTTCTTGCGATGAACGCTGCAATTGAGGCAGCCCATGCCGGGACAATGGGGAAAGGTTTTGCTGTAGTTGCCGAAGAAATCAGAAAATTATCAATGGCAAGCCGTAAAAGTTCCGGTGATATAGCCCAGTTTATTAAGGAGATAACGGAGACTATAAAAACTGCAGTGGGGGAATCAAAGGTGATGGAGGAGTCCTTTGCGGAAATTGAAAAAAATGTAGGTGTCGTATCTGATGCTGTTACCAAGGTTTATGGCAAGCTTGAAGAAACCAATGACAGCAGTAAACAGATTTTGAATACATTGTCTTCCCTTGAAGGTCTGACATCAGAGATTCTCAAGGATTCCTCCAAAATGAATGAAGAGTCCCTTTCGATTAAGTCGGTGATGGGAGAGCTTGATATGTGTTCTTTTATGGTTCATGACGAAGTCCAGGCTATTTCCCTGATGATGGAAGGTTTTAAGGAAATCGGGGATACTGTTTCCCTGAAGAATGCAGCTATTTTGGAGAATAATAAATTCCTTCAGGATAAGTTTTGTTCATGTGAAAAAAAGTCCGGTTCAGCAGAGGCTCCGGAAGCCCTGTTTTCAGTTGCGGTGGAGGCAAAGCCTGGGGATGATTCAGAGGGGCCAACCGGAGATGCATCAGCAAACAGTATTTCCGAAAAAAATCACGGTGATTCAGGTACTTCTCTTTCTGGATCAGGGGGAAAAACTCCCGGTGGGGATGTGGCTTTGGAACCAGAGCCTGAAAGTTCCGGTTCTAAAAAGCAGGGACAGGAGAATCCCTCCCAGAGTAAAAAACTTGCAGAAGAAGACTTTGAAGAAGTGTTTTTCTGAGTTTTTTGTGGAATTCTTATTATTTCTTTTGCAGGGCTGTTGTAGCCGGTTAAGACGGGCCTTGGCAAAGTTGTAGTAACTTGTAAAGAATAATTCCCCACTTTTCTGTCAGAAATTACAACATTTTTTATATATCATGGCGGGAGTTTTTCCGCCGTGAATCCGTCTTGGATAATTGTTCATCCAGTGCTCCGCCTTGGA